>NZ_JBYTAH010000071.1:25625-36242 GCF_058787975.1 Cupriavidus sp. FW305-26 | reverse complement strand
CCTTTCCAGAAGAAGACGGTGATCGAGATTCTTGACGAGGTGCTTGCGGACTACCCGTTCTCGGTGGAGAAGCGCCTCGACACCTCGGTGTATCCAAAGCTCGCCTGGGAGGTGCAGCATGGCGAGACCGATGCGCATTTCATCCAGCGCCTGACCGAAGAGTATGGCATTACATACTTCTTCGAGCATGACGGCGGACACCATCGGCTGATCCTGGCCGCCGAATTGGGCGCGTACCGCGCGTTTCCCAGCGAGGCCTATCGCACGCTGCCCATCTATCCGCGTGGCTTCAAGATCGACCAGGAACATCTGGTCCGCTTCGATCCGGTCAACCGGCTGCGCACGGGCAAGGTGACGCTGAACGACTACGATCCGCGCAAGCCGCGCGCGAATCTGACCACCGACAACAGCCAGCCGCGCAATACCAGCTTCGCCGACTTCGATCGCTACGAGTACCCGGGCGACTATGTCGATCCGGCGGTGGGCGAGATGCGGGCGAGGATCCGCATGGAGGAGCGCCGCTCGCGTGGCCGGCGTGCGCGTGGCGTGGGTGCGCTGCGCGGAGTGGTGGCGGGCTGCACCTACCTGGTGAGCAATCACGGCAACCCGGCGATGAACCGCGAGTATCTGGTGATCGGTGCGACGCTGGAGCTGGAGGATGTCGGCGGCGAATCCGGCAGCGGGCAACAGTTTTCGTGCCGCGTTGCGTTTGAAGCGCACCCCACTGATGAAGTCTTTCGCCCGCCGCGCACGGTCGGCAAGCCATACGTGGCCGGTGTGCAGCGGGCCGTGGTGACCGGCCCGAAGAACCAGGAGATCTGGTGCAACGATCACGGCAACGTGATCATTCAATTCGAATGGGATCGCTACGGGAAGTACGACGAGAACTCGTCACCGTGGATTCGGGTGGTCAATGGCTGGTCGGGCGACCAGTTCGGCGCGATGCATATTCCGCGTATCGGGCAGGAGGTCATTGTGGCGTTCATCAACGGTGATCCGGACTGTCCGGTGATTGTCGGGCGGGCGCCGAATCAGCTCAATCTGCCGCCGTGGGCGCTGCCGGGGCAGCATGCCTTGTCGGGGATTCGCAGCAAGGAGTTGTTTGGCGGGCGCCACAATCACCTGCTGATGGACGATACGAAGGATCAGATCCAGGCGCAGCTGTCCTCGGATCACCAGGCATCGCAACTGAACCTGGGCTATCTGACCGGGGTGCCGGACCACGCCGGGCGCAAGGACCGGCGTGGTGAAGGCTTCGACCTGCGCACCGATGGGCAGGGTGCCATACGCGGTGGGAAGGGCTTGTTCGTTACCGCGGAAGGGCAGGTAGGCGCCATGGGCGGGCACCTGTCGCGCGACGAGTTTATCCGCTGCATGGAGGCGGCGCTGGAGGCGGCGAAGGCGTTGGGGGACTATGGCCATGCCCATGAAGGGCTGGCTGCCGATACAGATCCGCAGGCCGAACTCACGCGGGCCGTCAGGGAGTGGGACGCTGGCGCCAACAACCACAAGGACGTGCCTGGTGAGGGAGGTCAGCCGCTGATCGGTGCCTATGCGCCGGCGGGCATGGCACTGGCCACGCCCAAGATATTGACGACGTATGCCGGCAAGCATATCGACACCGTCTCACGGTTGAACCAGCAAATGACCGCAGGGCAGCAGTTCGTTGTCAATGCGGGGCAGGGAATCGGGTTCTTCGCGCACAGCGGTGAGCTGCGCGGCATTGCGCACCAGGGCAATCTGCTTCTGCAGGCGCAGAAATCCAACATCGAAGCGAATGCCAGACAGAACGTAGTGGTGACCGCAACCGATGGCAACATCGTTCTGAACGCGGGCAAGAGCCTGAGCTTGATGACAGCGGACGGCGCCGGCATCCGCATTGGCGGAGGCAAGGTGGATATCTATGGTCCTGGCGGGATCCTGCTGCATACGTCGGATTTCGACATCGTAGGGCCGTCCAGCCTGAACGGACCGTTGCCGCAGTTTAGCCAGGGTGACGCGGGCCGAAAGTTCCTGCTGAAGGCAGGCGAGCTCGAGCGACCGGTCCCCAATGCACCCTACCAGATTGTCAAGGCGGACGGCAGTGTGGTGGAAGGTGTAACCAATGCCGCTGGCGAAACCGCTCAGTCGGCTTCGGATCTGATCGAGGCGGTGAGCGTAAAGATATTTGCGCCCAAGCTGTACTGAGTCTGCTTCGCATCGATTGTCACGGAACCAGATATGAGTGCACCCATAGTATCCAGACAAGGGGTCAACCCGATTGCCAGCGCCGACGACATTCACGTTCCAAGTAAGGCGCTCCGAAAGCTCGACCTGAAGACGCTGCCCGGAATCATCATCTTCGTGCACGGTGTGAACTCGAACGGCGAATGGTTCGCCAGCGCTGAAGAAGGCTTGTGCAAAGGCTTGAATCAGCGCCAGCAGCGTGGCGAAACGGGTGATACGTACGATATGGGGGCGCTACGGCCAGCGCAGTATCTGTCGGAGCTGACACCCAAGGGCTACCTGTCCCGGGAAGTCAAGGCGACGAACTTCGTTGCCGATGGCGACCAGAGCCCCATTATCCGATTCCGTTGGGGCTATAAAGCTGCCAAGGAGGACCTGGCGACAGTTGGGCCAAACATCTTGCTTGACGAAGAGGATGCCTGGGGCGGCGGCCCCTTCGCCAACGGATGCTCTGCCCTGCCGGATCTGTGGACCACGGGCACGGTCACCGACCTGTTTGCCGGGTTGCAGGCGCAGGACCTGAATACGGAGACAAGCCGGCTGATCTACGGCTGCCCCCCACGCCACTATGGCGCGCATGCCGCCCGGCGTCTGGCCGCACTGGTGGCGCAAGTCCGGGCCAAGCATATTGAGGCCTATGGCAAGGCGTGTCCGGTCACGGTGGTCTGTCACAGCCAGGGCAATATGGTCGGCATGGCCTCGGCATTTATTGGCAAGCATGACTTCGGCGGGGATGGCGTGGCGGACACCTATGTACTCGCCAATCCGCCATACAGCGTCCTGCCAAACTTCTTCGATAACTTCGGGCAATACAACGCCGATACGGACCTGGGCCGCGTCACCGTTTTCGCGCGGCGCAAGACGCTGGATCGCTTCTTTGAGATTGTCGGTGCCTCCAGCTTTGATCATGCCAGCGACGACTGCGTCAACGCCCTGACGCCCACCCGGCGTCCCAAGCAAGGGGAAGCTCCCTGGACGGCCGGGAAGGACAGCAAGGATCGTCAGACACGCAAGCACGTCTTCCTCTATAGCAATCCCCACGATCAAGTGATTTCAGTGAGCACCGTGCAGGGGATGGGGTGGCTGGGCCTGTCGAAGGAGGTGCTGGCCGGTACCGATCACGACATGCTGGAGTCGGCCAAGGCGCGCCGCGATCGCCCCTATGCTTTCGCGCATCATGCCGAAGTCTTGTTCCAGCGTGTGTGGGCCCAGGGCAATCCGGGCAAGTATGGCCAGATGCCATTCGAAGTGGGTGCCAAGCCAAGCAACTTCGTCTATTACGACAAAGGTAACCCGTCGAAGGTCGATCCGATCCAGGGCGATGGCAAGGCATTCTGGTACCGCAAGCCATTGCCACTGCGCTTTCATCTGACGCGGGTATGGCAGGACGACCAGCGCGGCTTCGGAGAAAAGCTTGGTGCGACCGCGCTCGGTGGAATCTATGAAATGACCTTCGCCCTGCTAAGGGTGACGACCTTCGGGCATGTCAACTATGTGCCCGTGAACGCTGATCCGCCGGACGGCTGGACCGTGCCGATCAATGCTCCGGCAGTGAAGGAGGCCATCGCGCCGCGGGCCATCCACCTGTATCACCCCGACAAGCGGGCGCCTGACGACGGCGGGCAAAGCGCGAAAGCCGGGACCGTGGAAGGGATCTTCAACCAGGGACCCGAGTCGCACACGGATGCGCTCAATCCGGCAGGCAGGAGCGACGACATCTACGACAAGTACCGGAGCGCGGGGCAGGGCGCGGCGGACTACAGCGACGAAGCGGCGCTGCGCTATGAACACAATGCCAGCGTGCGTCAGCTTGCCCGACGCAAGGCTGACGATCCCTATGAGGCGGCCATTGAGCAGATGAAGGATGGCGGGGACCCTGCGGGGGACGAGTATGCGGAATTCCGCGAGTTCGATGCAGACAAGCGCGGGTATTTCCTGAAATACGCGGTGGATCTGAATGCTACGAACCACTCGACCATCCTGACCAATCCGGTGCACTGCGAGAAGGTGCTCGCCTATGACGTTGATGTGGGCATCTGCATGATGCCGGAGGCGGAGATGAAGTGGCTGAGGCAACTGGCGGACTGGCGCTACTCCAAGCGTAAGGATATGAAGGAATGGACTTGGTACTACGGTTCCGGTCGGATCAACGGAGATCGGTTGGAAAGTCAAAAGGATTACAAGGCTGATGTTCCGAGATCGCTTGGTATGGACGACGAGCGCACGGACAGCCGCCTTTCGCAGACGCCTTCCGAAACTAGGCATCAGCGGCTCACCGAGAATGACCTTGTCTTTGGTGGGCAGATCCTGCAAGGAGGGCCAGGTGAGCGCCACTAATCGACGTTCGCTACCCATCAACTGTCTTGCCATCGTCATGGCGGGAGTCGCCATCGTGGCGCTCCTGTCGGCCTGCTCTACGGGAAAGCCCATGTCCAACTATCACCGAGATCCGTCGCCGTATCCCCTTGCTGCGCGCACACCCGCGAGCGGTCCCAACGCGCCAGCCGCATATGTACTGGGCGTGCAATGGATGAATCCATTGATGTGGAAGGACTACCCGACCCATTGGAACCTGCTGTGGGCGCAGGGAATGGCGGACCGCAATCCGTCCGATACGGACAGCCCGCATCTGAAGCTTGGTGATGCGCCGGGACTACTCGTGCAAGGGGTCAACCCGGTCTGGAAGGATGACAATCCTAATCCGGTGTACTGGCAAGCGCTGGAAGACCTGATTCATGAGCCGCTCTATCCACTGGGCTACTACACGGCAGTCAGCGCGAATTACTTCTATTCGATCCGAAACGGCACGCGACGGCCGGATTTTGCCGACATCCGAGTGTTCGCCGGCATGCCGCAGACATGGATCAATACACCCACCTATATCAAGGAGTCCAATCGATACATGAATGGCCGGGACCGATTGGCAGAGCAGATCGATTGGGGAATGCCGGCACCGTCGATTCTGGCAGAGAACGAAGAGCATGCCGATGAGCGTATGGCGGACTATTTTGTGAAGAACTATGCCGGTTATGACGGTCAGCCCAGAAGGGGGCTCCCTTATGACTCGGACATGGTAATCGGCCTGCCAACCTTCACGCTTAACGCAGCGCGCCGGCTGTTCTCCATGGAGATCTATAGCGCGGCCGAGGCGATGAGCCTGAAGATCTTCCCCGAACCAAAGCTGGCCAATGTCACGGTGATGGCGGGCGAGGAAGCCGTGGGCTTCTATGACCTGCAGGCGGCGATTGCCTACCTGAACGCCAACCCGAAGAAGACGGTGTGGGTGTACACCATGGACGCGCCCAACTACCCGAAAGGCGAGCAGACCAACGAAAATTCGGTGCTGCTGATCCTGGGACATCCCAGCGCGGATTGGGGCTATGCGCCGCTGGCGGCGCTGTACACCCCGCAGCAGCACGAGGGCGGCATCGGAGCGAAGTCAGCTACCCCTGGTGGCGCGTGGCAGGGCCTGCTGCAAGCCGTGCAAGCGCAAGTGCCGCAGGAGCATCCGGTCGACCGCGTCTACCACGACATGGACCGGCGCGCGCCCAATGTGACCACAGTGCTTGCGCCCCTGCGTGCGGCGGTGCACCAGCAGTGGCCGGACCTGGACCAGTTGAAAGACTTCCGCAGCGTCTCGGAACATATGGTGGGCCCGGCCCGCGCGGCCAGCGCGGGGCTGAACATTGCCTATGCGGTGGCGTATGCGGACCAGACCGGGCATAGCGCAGTCGTGACCAGCGTGGTGGATCCCAACGATGCGTGGACGGTGCTGGTGGCGCCACCGCCAGGCTGGACCAGGCGCGAACCTCCCAAGGAATGGCCGCGGGCGCGGGGCAGGACAACTGCCTACTACCCGTGGTTCGGCAAGCAGACGGATGGGCGTTGAGGGGATGAAAGAACCATGGCCACTCGCATGAACAAGGTAGCCGTACGGCGCGCGATTGCCGTCATGGTGGGCGCCACCGTCGCGGCGCTCCTGTCGGCCTGTTCATCGGGAAAGCCCATGTCCAACTATCACCGAGATCCGTCGCCGTATCCACTTGCTGCGCGCACACTCGCGAGCGGCCCCAACGCGCCGGCAGCGTATGTACTTGGGGTGCAGTGGATGAATCCGCTGATGTGGAAGGACTACCCGACCCATTGGAACCTGTTGTGGGCGCAGGGAATGGCGGACCGCAACCCCTCTGATACGGACAGCCCGCATCTGAAGCTCGGTGACGCGCCGGGATTGCTCGTCCGCGGGGTCAACCCGGTCTGGAAGAATGACAATCCCAATCCGGTCTATTGGAAAGCCCTTGATGCCCTGATCCGTGAGCCGCTCTATCCACTGGGCTACCACACGGCGGTCAACGCGAATTACTTCTACTCGATCCGGAACGGCACGCGACGGCCGGACTTTGCCGACATCCGAGTATTTGCCGGCATGTCGCAGGCGTGGATCAATACACCCACCTATATCAAGGAGTCCAATCGATACATGAATGGCCGGGACCGATTGGCAGAGCAGATCGATTGGGGAATGCCGGCACCGTCGATTCTGGCAGAGAACGAAGAGCATGCCGATGAGCGTATGGCGGACTATTTTGTGAAGAACTATGCCGGTTATGACGGTCAGCCCAGAAGGGGACTCCCTTATGACTCGGACATGGTAATCGGCCTGCCAACCTTCACGCTTAACGCGGCGCGCCGGCTGTTCTCCATGGAGATCTATAGCGCGGCCGAGGCGATGAGCCTGAAGATCTTCCCCGAACCAAAGCTGGCCAATGTCACGGTGATGGCGGGCGAGGAAACCGTGGGCTTCTATGACCTGCAGGCGGCGATTGCCTACCTGAACGCCAACCCGAAGAAGACGGTGTGGGTGTACACCATGGACGCGCCCAACTACCCGAAAGGCGAGCAGACCAACGAAAATTCGGTGCTGCTGATCCTGGGACATCCCAGCGCGGACTGGGGCTATGCGCCGCTGGCGGCACTGTACACCCCGCAGCAGCACGAGGGCGGCATCAGAGCGAAGTCAGCTGCCCCTGGTGGCGCGTGGCAGGGCCTGCTGCAAGCCGTGCAAGCGCAAGCACCGCAGGCCCATTCGGTCGACCGGGTCTACCACGACATGGATCGGCGCGCGCCCAATGTGACCACAGTGCTTGCGCCCCTGCGTGCGGCGGTGCACCAGCAGTGGCCGGACCTGGACCAGTTGAAAGACTTCCGCAGCGTCTCGGAACATATGGTGGGCCCGGCCCGCGCGGCCAGCGCGGGGCTGAACATTGCCTATGCGGTGGCGTATGCGGACCAGACCGGGCATAGCGCAGTCGTGACCAGCGTGGCGGATCCCAACGATGCGTGGACGGTGCTGGTGGCGCCGCCGCCAGGCTGGACCAGGCGCGAACCGCCCAAAGAATGGCCGCGGGCGCGGGGCAGGACAACTGCCTACTACCCGTGGTTCGGCAAGCAGACGGACCGGCGTTGAGGGGATGAGAACAATGGTCAATTGGATGAACACGCTTTGCCACCAACGAGGATTTCGTCGGGGCGCTCCTGCTGGCTCGCTCATCGGAAGAGTTGCACCGGCCCATTGCAGTATGTACGCCATTTACCTGGGAGCAGATATATCGATGGCAGATTCCATTGTTGTCGTTGGCGATGGTCACACGCATGGCGGCGTCGTGCTGGCAGGCTCGCCCAACCGCAAGATCAACGGTCGCCCTATCGCACGTCAGGGGGATGCAGTCAGTTGTCCCTTGCATGGGATAAGCCGCATTTCGCAGGTAAGAGGCCTGTACAAGGTCGATGGCGTGCCAGGTGCGGTCAGCGGTGATATGACGGATTGCGGCGCGGTACTGATTGGCTCGGTGTCGGCGCGGGTGGGCTCATGACTCGCAAGGCTCTCTTGATACGGCACAGGATGGCGAGAACCGTGTCGCTGCTTGGCCTATTCGCAGTATCGGTCCTCGGCTCGGCCTGCTCCACAGCACCGGCCCAGCGCGAGCAGATGAAGCTGGATCTGGCTGTATCCGCCAAAGATACCGTCAACCCTGACGACAAGGGCAGGCCCTCTCCGGTCCTGGTTCGGGTCTACGAACTCAAGACCGACAGCGCGTTTGAGAATGCGGACTACTACTCGCTGGAGAAGTCGGACAAGACGCTGCTGACGCAGGATCTGCTGGCACGAGACGAGTTCATCCTCCGGCCCGGCGAGTCGCGCGACATCGAGCGCAAGCTCAATCCGGACACGCAAGCCATCGGCATTCTGGTCGGGTACAGGGAGCTTGGCAAAGCCACCTGGAGATCTGTCTACAAACTGCCACCGGCGCCGGACGCTGCGTGGTACCGCATGGCAATTCCGGCACGCAAGGTCAAGCTGCAAGTCTCGTTGGACCAGCAGACCATCACAATTTCCAAACCTGATTGAATCCATGAGCTGGTACAACAAGGTCGTCTGGAGCGAGGGACTGTTCCTGCGCCCGCAACTCTTTCAGCAGCAGGAGCGCTATCTGGAACACTACGCGCACAAGCGTAGCGCCGCGCTCAGCCCGTTCTTCTGGGGCTTTCACCATTTCTCGATCGATGCTGAAGCGCTCTCGCTGGGTAAGCTGGTGGTCTCCAGTGCCGCTGGAATCTTCCAGGACGGTACGCCCTTCGACGCTCCGGCACATACGGCAGTGCCGGCGCCGCTTGCGCTTCAGGCCGAGCACCTGAATCAGATCATCTGTCTGGCGGTGCCGATCCGCACGCCAAATGCGGAAGAAACGAATTTCGATGATGCCACGGATTCCCTGGCGCGATACCGTGCCTTTGAGCAGGAATTGCTGGATGCGAATTCGATCGCACAGGGACCAAAACTGGTGCAGTTGGCAGACTTGCGTCTTCGGCTTTTGCCGGAGAAGGAACTCTCCGAGTCCTGGCTTGGCCTGCCGTTGACAAGAGTGACGGAAATCCGCGCCGATGGCAGTGCCAGACTGGATGCAGCGCTGATTCCGCCGGTCAATGTCTACACGGCCAGTGCATTGCTTCAAACATGGCTTACCGAAATCCACGGCCTCCTGCATCTCAGGGCCGATGCGATGGCCGAGCGCCTGTCTGCTGCCACTATGCGGGGCGGGGATGCTGCCGAAGTATCGGAATACCTGATCCTCCAATTGCTGAACCGGTACGAGCCGATTCTGACCCACCTGCTGAAGGCCAAGGCCGCGTCGCCAGAGGTGTTGTACCTGCACCTGGCGGCATTGTCGGGGGAACTGTCGACGTTCGTGCGCACCCAGACCCGTCGGCCGGCTGAGCATGCGGCTTATCGGCACGATGCTCCGCATCTTTGCCTGAAGCCATTGGTTGACGACCTGCGCTTCCTGCTCAATGTGGTGCTGGAACGCGCTGCGCAGCGGATTGAAATCACGGAGCAGTCACATGGGATCCGAACGGCGGTGCTCGATCCGGGCGAGATCGGCCGTTTCGCGACCTTTGTGCTGGCGGTGACCGCGCAGGTTCCGGCGGATCTGTTGCAGCAGCAGTTTCCGGCCCAGACCAAGGTGGGGCCGTCTGCGCGGTTGGCGGAACTGGTTCGGTCCCATCTTCCTGGAATTCCGCTGCAGCCATTGCCGGTGCCGCCACGGCAGATCCCGTTCAATGCTGGCCATGTCTACTTTGAACTGTCCCAGCAGCACCCGCTCTGGGACCAGGTGGCGCAGTACGGTGGGCTGGCGCTGCACGTAGCGGGGACCTTTCCTGAGTTGCGTATGGAACTGTGGGGAGTGCGGCAATGAGCAAGCCACTTGTGTCGAGTGATCCCCAATTGGACTCGCAAGCAGCGCAGCCTGCCAAGGCAGGAGATCGCGCGAGCCCACGCGCCGCAGCGGAGGAGAGCAGCCAGAACGACGCGCGCAAGTCCGTTGAGCAGCGGGTGGAAGAGATCAGCCGCAAGGCCAATCCCTTGCTTGCGGCAGCGCGGCCGCTGTTGCGCGCACTGGCCGACATGCCGACATCGCTGCGACAGGATCAGGCGGCTGCACTGAAGGGAATTCTGGTGGGGGAAGCGAAAGATTTTCAGGCAGTCTGCGAGCGCGCCAATATTCGGCGCGAGCACGTTCTGGCTGCACAGTATTGTCTGTGCACGGCGCTGGATGAGGCTGCCAATGGCATGCCATGGGGGCGCCATACCTGGGCGAACAACAGCTTGCTGATCCAGCTGCATGGCGAAAACGATGGCGGCGAGAAGGTGTTCCAGTTGTTGGGGCGGCTGGCGAGCTCCGCCGCAGAGCACATGGACGTGATCGAGGTGATCTATCACATCTTGTCACTCGGCTTCCTTGGCCGCTATGCTGGCCACGCCGATGGCGATCGCCAGCTCGACGCCATTCGGCAGCGGTTGTTGCACCTGATCAGCGCGGCACGCGAAAG
>NZ_JBYTAH010000071.1:0-25615 GCF_058787975.1 Cupriavidus sp. FW305-26 | reverse complement strand
CCCCCCCCCCCCCCCCCCCCCCCCCCCCCCCCCCCCCCCCCGCGACCTGTCGCCACACTGGCGCGGCGCGGACGCCGGGCGCCTCAGCCTGCTTCGCACAGTGCCGGTGTGGGTCACGGCGTCGGTGCTGGCACTGGCGGTCTTTGGCCAGTTTGCCTGGTACAAGTACCAACTCTTGTTCCGCACCCACGATCTCGAACAGCAAATCCTCGCCATCGGCAAGGCAACACCGCCGGAGCCGCCCAAGGCGCTGCGCCTCGCCGAGTTGCTCAAGGATGAGATTGCGCGTGGGGTTGTCAGCGTACAGGAGGATGCGACCCGCAGTGCCGTCACGTTCCGCGGGGATGACATGTTCGGCGGTGGCCGCGCCGAGGTCAGCGACAAGGTCCTGCCGTTGCTGGACAAGGTTGCCGGAGAAATCAACAAGGTATCCGGGAAGGTGACCGTGGTCGGCCACAGCGACAACGTTCCCATCAAGACGGCGAAGTACCCGTCAAACCAGGTGCTGTCGGAAGAGCGTGCTGCGACCGTGACAGAGTACCTGGCCAGCAAGGGCGTCGCAAAGAATCGGCTCGAAGCGATTGGCAAGGGCGATTCGGAGCCGCTTACCGACAACAAGACGCCAGCCGCCCGGGCAAGGAATCGCCGGGTCGAAATCGTTGTAACGCCGTAATCGGGGTCAGGCATGGAATTTCTGAAACGTATCGGCGCTGTGCTGTTCTCCCGGCAGACGCTCGCGCTCATTGCCGTGCTCATGGTCGCGGCAGCTATCTGGTTCATCGGGCCGCTGCTCGGGTTCAGTGGCATGCATCCGCTGGCGGGCATCGGCGCGCGCGTCACGCTCATGGTGCTGTTGCTGGCAACGACGCTGTTCTGGTTGCTTGGCTGGCCGGTCTCCACGACAGGCCTCGCCGCGCTGTGTCTGCTGATCTGGCATGCGGGGCCGTTGCTTGCGATTGGCGCCAGCCATCCGCTGGAGTCGAGCTCAGTCCGCATTCTGCTGATCGCGGCGATTGTGCTCGTGTTCGTCGTCTATGTGTTGTACCTGCTTTGGCAGCGCGCACGCACGGACAAGACTTTTGTCGAGAGCCTGCTGAACTTTGGCGGGAAGCGCGAGGAGGTTGTGGCCAAGGATGAAATCGCCAGGCTGAACACGGCGATTCAGACTGCCCTGCGGCAACTCAAGGGCATGCGTAGCGGCAGCCGGGTCGGTCGCCTGTTCGAAGGCCGCCGCTACCTCTATGAACTACCCTGGTACATGATGGTTGGCGTGCCGGGGGCCGGCAAGACGACGGCGTTGCTGAACGCCGGACTGCAATTCCCTATCGCGGGTCAGATGAGTGCGGCGGCTCGCGCACGGGATGGCACCGAGCAGGCAGATTGGTGGTTCACCAATGAGGCGGTTCTGATCGACACGGCAGGCCGCTATACGGCGCAGGAAGCGGGTTCGGCGATCGACCCGGCAGAATGGAAGGGATTCCTCGGCCTGCTGCGAAAATATCGCGCCCGCGCCCCGATCAACGGCACGCTGGTGACGATCAGCGTGGAGGACCTGCTTCGGCACTCCAAAGAGGAGCGGGTGATCGAAGCGGCCAGGATTCGGGCGCGCCTGGCCGAACTGCGCGAGGAACTGGGCATCCAGTTTCCTGTCTACGTGCTGGTGACCAAGGTTGATCAGCTTGCCGGCTTCACGGACTATTGCCAGTACCTGACCAGCGAAGGCCGTGCCCAGCCTTTGGGGTTCACCTTTCCGGTTGCGGGAAAGCGGCGGCGGGGACAGCCAGCAATCGATGTTGTTGCGCAGTGCCGTGAGGAGATGTGGGCGCTGGTGGAGCGGCTGGAAGCCGGGCAGGTCGGACGGCTGTATGAGGAGTTCGATCTGGCCCGACGCCGGGCGCTCTACGCGCTGAGCGACGAGTTCGCGAGCGTGACGGAGCCGCTTGTCGCGATGCTGGAGCAGGTATTCCTTGACTCGCGCTATGACGACACCGAGCGGAATTCCATGTTGCGCGGCGTGTATTTCACCAGTGCGGCGCAAACCGGGGAAGCGATCGTCGCGGATGCGAGCACCGTGATCCGGCGGGTGCGTGGCAACGGGAAGTCTGGCGCCCAGGACGCCGCCGTCGCGGAAAAGTCAACCGGCAACCGCAGCTACTTCCTGCAGGACGTCTTCAAGCGCATCATCGTGCCCGAGGCGCACCTGGTGAAGCCGAACCTGCGCTGGGAGTTCCGCTTCCGCCTGTTGCGCCTGTTTGGCCATGCGCTGGTGCTGGTCATTTCCCTGTGGCTAGCCGGAGCGCTCTATATGAGCTTTGGCGACAATCGCAGCTATCTGGCGGTGGTGCAGGAGAAAGCCAAGGCGCTGGCCGCCACGGTAACGGCGTTTTACAAGAAGCCGCAGCCTGATGCGATGCCGGAGGTGTTGGGAGCGGCCCGCGACCTGCCTGCCTACGCCGGCCTGGATCTGGTCAATCCTTCTGCTGATTGGCGCTACGGCCTGTACAGCGTGGTGCCGGTGCTGGGCGCCGCGACCTTGACCCATACCAGGTTGCAGGACAACCTGCTGGTGCCGTACCTGGTGCGCCGGGTCGAAGCGGTGCTGTCAACGGCGGTCAGTCAGCGCGACGCCAAGCAGGCCTACGACACGCTGCGGGTCTACCTGATGCTGCATGACAAGGACAAGTTCAACGCATCCGACGTGCGTAGCTGGGTGCGCAGCGACTGGGCGACGGGCAACGGGGCGGATGCCTTTGGTGGCCGCGTGGCGGTGCTGGAGCATCTGGACAGCCTGCTCGATGGCAGCCGGCCGGTCTTGTCGCCCTACGCAAAGAACGAGGCACTGATCCGCTCGGCGCGCGATTTCCTGGACAGCGATACCTCGGTCGAACGCCTGTATGACCGCGCCAAGGCGGCCATGATGGAAGAGGCACCGCAGGATTTCACGCTGGTGCGCGCGGTCGGTCCCCAGGCCGGCACGGTCTTTACCCGGGCCAGCGGCGAGCCGCTGGAGCGCGGTATTCCGGGGCTTTTTACCTATGCCGGCTACCACGACCTGTTCAATGTCCGTTTGCCGGAGTTTGTCGGCAGGGCGCAGGCGGTCGACATTTGGGTGATGGGGCGTGGAACAGGGCCTGGCGCTCAAAAAAAAACGGCTGACAATGCCGTCGGCCGGCTCACGGGCAATGATCCGCTCACGCGCGAGATCCGGCGCCTTTACCTGAGCGAATATGCCCGGAACTGGGAGAAGTTTCTGGGTGACATCCGGACCGTGACGGGAAGCAACCTGGCCTTTGACCTGGAGATCCTGCGCAACTTTGCCGCGCCGGATTCACCGCTTGCCCGGCTGGGCAGGGCCGCGGTGCAAGAAACGACGCTCAGCCGCACGCTCGAGCCCGAGGAAAAGTCCCTTGCGGAGAAGGCGTTGTCAGCGCTGGACAAGAAGGCCGACAAAGCCAGTGCACTGAGCGTGCGTGCCGAGGCCCGTCAGGAACGCGAGCTGGTCGATAGCCGCTTCGCCGCGCTGCGCGAAGTGGTTACCGGCCAGGCCGACGCGGCGGCGCCAGGCACGCGGGACACCGCCGGCAAGCCGCAACTGGATACGATTGCCGGCATCGTCAATGCTTACTACACCAGTCTGGTAGTGGCCAATAACGCGCTGAGCACCCGGAACCTGCCGCCGCCCGCGGATGCAGGCGAGCAGTTGCGCATGGAGGCGGCGAAGCTGCCGGCGCCCTTCAAGGCGGTGCTGACCGACCTGGTCGTGCAGGGCGCCAGGGACGTCAACAAGGGTGTTGGCGATATCCTGATTGCGCAGATGGACGCCGTCATCGGCGAGAGCTGCCGCGGCGCCATCGACGGCAAGTATCCGTTCACGCCGACGTCGATGCAGGACGTGGACCCGGAAGACTTTGCACGCGTCTTCGCCGCGGGCGGAGTGTTGGACGACTTTTTCCAGAAGGTGTTGGCGCCGCACGTGGATACCACCATCTCGCCTTGGCGCTACAAGCTGACCGCCCCCGACGTGCCGCCCGTGGCTGGCCCGAGTCTGGTGCCGTTCCAGCGCGCCAGGGAAATCCGGGAAGTGTTCTTCCGGGATCCGGGAGCGAAGAAGATGGCCTGGAAGGTCGACCTGAAGGTGGTCGAACTCGATCCCGAAATCGTCGAGCTGAACATGGACTTCGACGGACAGAGCCAGCGTTACGTGCACGGTCCGGTCATCCCGCTCAAGGTGACCTGGCCGGGACCGCGGGGCGGGCAAGGGGCCGAGATCACTGCCAGCCCCCGGATTCGTCCGGATACCTCGACGCTGGCCGCCAACGGCCCGTGGGCCCTGATGCGGGTGATTGCCAAGGGCAGGCTCGCCGGCTCCGCTAGCGCCAGCCACTTCATGGCCGAATATGACTTCGACGGCCGCAGGGCGAAGCTCGATATCAATACCGGCAGCCTCGCCAACCCCTGGACCAGCGGGCTGCTGCAGGGCTTCCAGTGTCCCGGGAGATCCGGGTGATCACGGCGCCGTCGATTTTCGGCAAGCTGCCCGCGCTGGGAGACTTTGTCCGCCACAATGCGCCGCTGGACCAGGTGCAGGCGTGGCGGAGCTGGTTCGATCATCGGGACGGCGAACTCCTGGCGAGGGCGGCGTCGCATTCCGCGGGCGGCGGCGTCCGGCATTGGCTGCACCTCACCCCGCCCAGTCTCTCGGTTCAGTCCCGCTTGCGCCCGTCTGAACCATGCCTCTTCATCCTGCGCCCGCACGGCCTGCAGTTTCCCAGCGAAAGCAGCTACCTGCTCGGTGTCTTGGCTGCATCGCATGACCGGGTTGGGCGCCGCTATCCGCTGGTGGTCTGGCAGGCCGCGAGCGCGCAATGGGCCGGTCATATCCTTGCCGCGCCCGCACAGTGGCTTACCGATTTGGTGCAAATCGTGCACGGCCACACACACACGGCGGACCGCACCGGCCTGGCCGCGGCGGTCGATGCCCTCTGGGCCCGCCATCGGCCAGGCTGGCGTGAGCGTGTCCAGCGTTCGCTCAGGCGGCTGGCCGATGCATCCCGGCCTGGCGCTTCAGGCGACGGCGTTATCGGGCCAAAGTCAACGCGAGACGACTGGCCCCCGGGCCTGTTGCGCGATGGCAGCCTTGGCAGCGTTTGGCAGTCCGCTGCCCACTGCGCTATCGAGATTGACGGCGTTGCTTCCATTCGCCGAATCGTGGCCGGACTCTGATCCTTCCTCCAGGGGGGAATTTTCTGCCAGCGCCATTACCGACGGCTTACCTCAGCCTCAACGGCTCCAGCAATGCCCCGTCATACTCTCCTCGCGAGATCCGTCCAAGCTCCAGCATCCGCTGCAGGATATAAACCTGCCGCTGCCGCGCCCGCCTCGGATTCGCCACCGGATTATTAGCCGACGGCGCCTTGGGGAGCCCGGCAAGCATCGCGCACTCAGCCAGCGTCAACTGATCCAGCCGCTTGCCAAAGTAAGTCCGCGCCGCATCGGCAAAGCCGTACGCCCCCTGGCCCAGGTAGATCTTGTTCATGTACAACTCCAGGATCTCGTCCTTGGTCAGCGCCTTTTCAATCCGGTATGAAAGCAGCACCTCGTACAGCTTGCGGGTATAGGTCTTGTCCCGCGACAGGTAGAAATTGCGTGCCACCTGCATGGTGATGGTCGATGCCCCCTGCGACAGCTCGTCCGACAGGTTGGCAACGCCGGCACGGACGACGCCGATGTAGTCGATGCCGTCATGCACGTAGAAGCGCTCATCCTCGATCGCCACCACGGCGCCGGTCAGCTCGCGCGGGATCTTGCCGATGGGCACGTAGTCGGGCGTATGGCGGAAGGCGGTGAGGGCGTCGAGCGACGGCAGCTGCCGGTTGGCGGCCAGGATGGCGATGGCAGCCAGCAGCGCGCCGCCGATCACGGCGAGCACCAGCAGCTTGATGAAGGCGGACCAGAGTCTTTTCATGGCACGTATTGTGCCAGCCGTGTGCGGCAGGGTGCGAGTCCCGCCGCAGGCGGCATCTTCAGGCCGTGGGGACGGCCACGTTGAGCGACTGCGCCAGGCGCTCAAGATTGCGCCAGATGGCCGGGTTGATGTTTAGCGTGTCGCTGGCCTGCGCCCGGTTGGCGGCCTCGTACTCGCCGGGGTACTGCACGCGGTCGACGCCCGGCGCCGGCGGTGTGTCGTGCAGGTAGCGCACGAACGCCTCGACCTCGGCGCTCTGCCAGTCCAGGCCCAGGTCCAGCGCGGGATTGAGCAGCACCGCGAACAGGTTGTTGGTGGCCACGCCGCCGCGCGGATTGTCTGGCTGGATGGTACCGCCGCCGGACAGCACGCCCGCCAGCAGCTCGGCCACAACGCCCAGTGCGTAGCCCTTGTGGCCGCCAAAGGGCAGCAGCGCGCCGGGGTGTTCGCCGAACATGGTTGACGCGTCGGTGGTGGGGTTGCCGTCGGCGCCGATGATGCTGCCTTCGGGCGCCGGCTCGCCTTTCTCGGCCAGCACACGGGCCTTGTTGATGGCAATCGCGCTGGTGGCGATGTCCACCACCAGAGGCGGCCGCCCGTTGGGCATCGGGCCGGCGAAACACAGCGGGTTGGTGGTGAGCCGCGCCACGCGGCCGCCGAACGGCGCTACCACCGGCGCGCGGTTGATCACGTTGGTGAAGCTCAGCAGCACAAAGCCGGCGGCGGCCGCCATCTCGCCGTAGTGGCCCATGCGGCCGAGATGGTGCGAGCGGCGCAGCGTGACGATGCAGTGGCCATGCTGGCGCACGCGCTCGATCGCTGCTTGCATCACGGACTTGCCCACGTGCTGGCCGAAGCCGCCGTCGCCGTCGAACACCATCAGCGTGCCCTGGTCCAGCACGCATTTGGCGCGGCCTTGCGGGTTGACGCTGTGGCTGTCGAGGGCGGTGCGGTAGTTGGGCAGGATCGACAGGCCGTGGCTGATATAGCCGCAGCGGTCGGATTCGACCAGGTGCTCGGCCACGTCGTCAGCGATGTCGGCGGGCACCTGCTGCGCGGCGAGGATGTCGCGGGCAAGCTGGCGGGCGCTGGTGAGGGAGATCTTCATGGTTCGTACCTCCTCAGACCCAGCCCAGCCAGCGCCAGTAGGTGGCTGCGAACAGCAGCATCATGGCGTAGCCGATGATCGTCACGGGGATGCCGATGCGCGCGAACTGGCGGCCGTTGAAGGTTTCCGTGCCCAGGCACACCATGTTCTGCGGCGCGTTGATCGGCAGGATAAAGCCGAAGCTGACGGTAAAGCCCAGCAGCATGGTCATGCCCACGCGGTTGATGTCGCCGGGCAGTGTCTGCAGCACCGCGATCAGGATCGGCAGCAGTGCCGCGGTCAGCGCGGTGGCGCTGGCAAAGCCCAGGTGGATCAGGATCAGGAAGGCCGACAGGATCGCAAACACCGGCAGCGCGCCGTGCGCCGCCAGTCCGGAATGCGTGACCACGAACTGCCCCAGCCACTGGCCGGCGTTGGTGGACAGCAGCGCCGTGCCCAGGCTGATGCCGACGCCGAACACGATCAGCGTGCCCCACGGCGTGCGTTGCTGCATGGTCTTCCAGTCCATCACGCCGATGCGCGGCATCATCAGGATCACCAGGCCGACGAAGGTCACGGTGGCGGTGTCGAAGCTGTGCAGCTTGCCTTCGGTGGCCCAGAACAGCAGCAGGCCCAGCGATACCGCGGCCAGCCGCTTCTGCGGCGCGCTCATGGGGCCGAGGGCCGACAGCTCGCGCTGCACGGCTTCCTTGCCGCCGGGGATGGCGTCGGTTTCGGCGGGCAGCAGCAAGCGCACCAGGAAATACAGCACCACCGACATTGCGATGGCCCATGGCGCGCCCGCGATCAGCCATTGCAGCCAGGTGATGCGCTCGCCCAGCAGCTTGTCCATGAAGCCCACCGTCAGCAGGTTCTGCGCCGCGGCGGTCTGGATGCCGACGTTCCAGATGCTGGTGGCCTGCGCCACCGTGATCATGATGCCGGCGGCGATATTGGACTTCTTGTCGACGCCGAAGGCGGCGATCACGCCCATCATGATCGGCACCACGCAGGCACTGCGCGCGGTGGCGCTGGGCACCACCAGGCTCAGCGCGATGGTGACGGCGATCGTGCCGATCAGGATGCGGCGCGTGCTGGTGCCAATGGCAGACAGCGTCACCAGCGCGATGCGCCGGTCCAGCCCGGTCACGGTCATCGCCGCGGAGATGAACAGCGCCGCGGCGACCAGTGCCAGCGCGGTGTTGGAGAACCCCGCCAGCGCCATGCCGAGCGCCTTCGAGGTGCCGTACTGCACCGAGGGGTCGTTGACGGTCGGCGCAAAGCCGATCAGCCCCGCCATCAGCGAGGTGATCATGATGGCGCTGGTCTCATATGACACCGCCTCGGTGATCCACACCACGATGGCGAAGGCGAGGATCGCCAGCATGCGCTGGCCGGCGACGGTCAGCCCCTCGGGCTGCGGGATCGCCAGCACCACCAGCAGCGCAGCAACGGCGGCGAACAGGCCCCAGTGCAGCGTGAGTTTCGGCGCCGGCACGACAGCCTGTGCAGCCGCGGCGGAAGGGGCGGAAGGGGGGGAGGCGGAAGTATCTGTCATTGCCGGCATCCTTTTGGTTGGTGATCCTGCTCGGTACCCGGGTGCACCTGGCTCGGACGGCTCTCGGCAGACAGTGCGGCGCGCCGGCGCTGGGACAGCGCGGCCGGCAGGACAGGCAGGTGTCGGTCGCGAGACGGCATCCGTGTGCGGCGTGCCCGGAGCGGCCTCGCTGCTGGCGTGGCCGCCGCGTTCGACATGATAGGAATTTTCCGACCGGCAGCCGGCCCTGTCGAGGGCGATTCCAAGCTATTTCCGCCCGCCATGAGCAAGATCAAGTCCACGTGTGATCAATGGATACCCGCGCCGCCGCAGGCGTCATACCAGTGAGAAGCTCGCCACATAAGGTCTGGCGGCGGTGTGTGTGCGCAAGCGCGCCACCATGGCCCCGGCCGGGTGATGCATGAGCAGGAGTGATCTGAAATAATTGGAGCCGACCATGAAGGTTTTAGTACGTGGACTGAAAGCAGGCCTGGACGCGGCGGCACTGCGCGAGGCGCTGGCGCGGTATGCGAAGATCCGTTCGGTGGAACTGGTGGAAGCGGGCGACCCGAAGCACCCGTGGGCGTGGGTCGATATCGATGCCAGTGCGCTGACGGTGTGGAAGCTGGTGGCGCGGCTGGACCGGCGCTATATCGCCGGCTGCCACCTGCGCTGGCATGTGCCGGCGTACCGCGCGCGCTGATGCGCCGGCACAGCATCGGCCTGCATCGCAAGGACAATCAGGAAAGAACAATGATCAAGTGGCTTCAACGCGCAGGATGCCTGTCCGCCCATGCCGTCGTGCCGCAGGCTCCGGCCGCGGCCAGCGTGCAGGGCCGGCATGACCTGGCATTCGACACCATCAGCAATGCGCGCGACCTGGGCGGCCTGGCCGGCGCGGGCGGACGCCGCGTGCGCCAGGGGCGCCTGTACCGCAGCGGCAACCCCGCGCTGGCCAGCGCGGCGGACCTGGAGCGGCTGCAGACGCTCGGGCTCGACATGGTGGTGGATTTCCGTTCGCCCGGCGAGAAGTCGCCTGAAGAGGCCGCCTTCGGCCAGCGCTTCCACTGGGTGGCGGCGCCCGTGCTGGAGGGCAGCATGGCGATGGATGTGCTGATGCCGCGCCTGCGCGCCAGCACGCCGGCACAGATGGATGCCTTCATGCTGGAGGTCTACGGCGACTTCCCGGTGCGCTACCGCGAGGCCTTTGCCGGCTTCATGCGTACCGCGCAAGGCGGCAAGACGCTGCTGTTCCACTGCACCGCCGGCAAGGACCGCACCGGCTTTGCCGCACTGCTGTTGCTGGCGGCGCTGGGCGTGGCGCAGGACGATATCCTGGCCAACTACCTGGAGTCGAACCAGCGCAATGCGCAGTTCAACCAGACTGCGTTGGCGCGCATGGCCGGGCTTGGCGTGGCCCCCGCGGTGATGACGCCGCTGCTGGAAGTCCGCGCCAGCTATCTCGATGCGTCGATGCAGGCCATCGACGCGGGCTGGGGCAGCGTCGACAACTACCTGCGCGAGGCGCTCGAAGTGGACGTCGCGCAGCTGCGCGGGCACTACCTGGCAGGCTGACTCAGAGCTGCCCGCATTCGCGCAGGATGCGGGCGGTGTTCAGCGCAATCATCCCTTCTTCATCGGTCGGCAGCACCAGCACCGGCACGCGGCTGTCGTCGCGGCTGACGCGCTGGCTGTTCTCGCCGTTGGCGCCACCGTCGAGCGCGATGCCGAACAGCCCCGCCAGGTGTTCGCAGATGCGTGCGCGCACCGGCGGCGAGTTGGCGCCGATGCCCGCGGTGAACACCAGCGCGTCAAGGCCGCCCAGCGTGGTGGCGAGCTTGCCGATCTCCTGCGCGGCGCGGTAGGCGTAGAAGTCCAGCGCCAGCCGCGCGCGCGGCGCATCGCTGGCCAGCAGCGCGCGCATGTCGCTGCTCACGCCTGACAGTCCCTTCAGCCCGGATTCCTGGTACAGCATCGTCTGGATCTCGGCCGGCTTCATGCCCTGCTGCGCCAGCCACAGCAGCGCGCCGGGATCGACCGAGCCGCAGCGCGTGCCCATGGGCAGGCCGTCGAGCGCGGTCAGGCCCATGGTGCTTTCCACGCTGCGGCCGTCGCGCATGGCGCACAGGCTGGCGCCGTTGCCCAGGTGGGCCACGATCACGCGGCCCTCGGCCAGGTCGGGCGCGACCTGGCGCAGCCGGCGCGCGATGTACTCGTACGACAGCCCATGGAAGCCATAGCGCCGGATGCCGCGCTCGTAGTACGCGTAGGGCAGCGCCATCAGCTGCGCCAGCACGTCGTGGCCGGCATGGAAGGCGGTGTCGAAGCAGGCCACCTGCAGCAGGTCCGGCACAGCCTCGCGCACCGCGCGGATTGCAGTCAGGTTGTGCGGCTGGTGCAGCGGTGCCAGCGGCACCAGCGCTTCCAGCTTTGCGATCACCTCGTCGTCGATGCGCACGGCCTGCGCATAGTCGGCACCGCCATGCACCACGCGATGGCCGATCGCCACCGGCGGGTTGTCGCGCAGGCCCACGCTCAGTACCAGCCGCACCAGGCGGAAGGCGGCGTCGTGGTCGGCCACCTGGGCCTGCGGGAAGGTCTCGTCGGCGACCACGCGCCCGTCGGCCATGCGCGCGGTCAGGCGCGGCGCCACGCCGATGCCCTCGATCTGGCCGTGCGCGCTCAGCACCGGGTTGATGTCGGCATTGCCATGCGCGGCGTCGGGCACGGCGTAGACCGAGACCTTGACGCTGGATGAGCCGGCGTTGACAACGAGGATGACGGGATGCACGGCGGGGTGGATGGCGGGCACGCTGGATGGACTCCCAAGTGGTTGCGCAAGGGCTGCACGGGCATGGCTCAGACCTGCGCCGCGGCTGCGGCGCTGCGGCGCGCATGGGCCAGCAGCACGGCAATGGCGCAGCTGCCGATGCGCGCGCGTACGCTGTCGGCCCGGCTGGTGAGGATGATGGGAACGCGCGCGCCCAGCACGATGCCGGCGGCTTCGGCGCCGGCCAGGAAGGTCAGCTGCTTGGCCAGCATATTGCCCGCTTCCCTTGTGACAGGCGCCGCCCGGTGCGCAGCCCGCCGGCCGCGCGCGGGTGCCGCGATTGCTGCGGTGCGCAAAGTGCCCTGCGCCAGTATAGGCGACGATTCTTTCCAGTCGATGACCGCGCGGCGCGCTAACAGTGTGGCATTGCGCGCAACCAGTCTCTGGGTTGCACCGCAGGGCAGCGGCTGGTACGCTTGGTTTTGTTGCAGAGCAACATGCGTCACTCCGGCCGCGCCGCCAAGCGCGCGGATACGCCGGACGGGGCGCCAACCAGGGGAGTGGAATGACCGCACGCGAACGCGCCGACCTGCCGCGGGACAGCAGCGCCACCTCGACCGCTACCAGTCTGTCCGCGCACGCCAACCCGTTCGCGGCACTGGCACAGCCGGCGCTGGAATACGCCCTGGACGCATGGCAGCGCACCGTGCTGCTGCTCGACATCCTGCGCCAGCGCGGCAACGAGTCCGCCGAGCATGAGCTTGAGGGCATGCCGCCCGTGCTGGTGTTCGAGCACGAGCTGCTGGCCGATGGCCGCCAGTTGCCTGAACCCGCCAACTACGCGCTGCTGCGCATCGTGCCGCCGGCGGACAGCCCGACCGATCCCGCCCTGCGCCCCTTCGTAGTGATCGACCCGCGCGCAGGCCACGGCCCCGGCATCGGCGGTTTCAAGGCCGACAGCGAGATCGGCATCGCGCTGCGCACCGGTCATCCGTGCTATTTCATCACCTTCTTCTACGAGCCCTGCCCGGGCCAGACCATCGAATCGGTGGCGCGCGCCGAGGCTGC
Organism: Cupriavidus sp. FW305-26; assembly: GCF_058787975.1. NCBI lineage: Bacteria > Pseudomonadati > Pseudomonadota > Betaproteobacteria > Burkholderiales > Burkholderiaceae > Cupriavidus > Cupriavidus sp. FW305-26. The sequence continues at coordinate 13,188 of NZ_JBYTAH010000071.1, read as the reverse complement.
CTTCCTGCAGATCGTTGGCGAGCGCCACCCGGATGCACCGGGCAAGCCCTTCATCATCGGCAACTGCCAGGCTGGCTGGGCGCTGATGATGCTGGCCGCGGTGGCGCCGGAGCGCACCGGCCCGTTGCTGCTGGCCGGCGCGCCGCTGGCGTACTGGTCCGGCGTGCGCGGGCGCAACCCGATGCGCTACAGCGGCGGCCTGCTGGGCGGTTCGTGGCTGGCCTCGCTGATTGCTGACCTGGGCAATGGCCGCTTCGACGGCGCCTGGCTGGTGGAGAACTTCGAACAGCTCAATCCCGCCAATACACTGTGGGAGAAGCTCTACGACGTCTATGCGAAGGCCGACACCGAAGGCCCGCGCTTCCTCGACTTCGAGCGCTGGTGGGGTGGCCACTTCCTGATGAACCGCGCCGAGATCGACTGGATCGTGCAGAAGCTGTTCGTCGGCAACCGGCTCACCGCGGGCGAGGTGCGCAGCACCGACGGCAAGACCGTGGTGGACCTGCGCAACGTGCGCTCGCCGGTGATCATCTTTGCCTCCTGGGGAGACAACATTACGCCGCCGCAGCAGGCGCTGAACTGGATCCCGGACCTGTACGCGAGCGATGAGGAACTGGTCGCCAACGACCAGGTGATCGTCTACTGCCTGCACCCGACCGTGGGCCACCTCGGCATTTTTGTCTCCGCGGGCGTGGCCAACCGCGAGCACAGCGAACTGTTCTGCGCACTGGACCTGATCGACGTGCTGCCGCCGGGCCTGTACGAGGCGAAGATCGAAGACGTCGCGCCCGACCTGCGGCACCGCGACCTGGTCGAAGGGCGCTACCTGATGCGCTTCGAGCGCCGCGGCATTGCCGACATCCTGGCGCTGGACGACGGCCGCGACGACGAGCGCGCCTTCGAGGTGGTGCGGCGCGTGGCCGAGGTCAACCAGCATATCTACGACACCTTCGCCTCGCCGTGGGTACGCGCCATGTCCAACGAATTGAGCGCGCAGTGGCTGCGCGCGCTGCATCCCGCGCGGCTGGAGCGCGAGCTGGCGACCGACGTGAACCCATGGATGGCGTGGATCGGCGCGCTGGCGCCGCTGGTGCGCGAGCATCGCGCGCCGGTATCGGCGGACAATCCGCTGCTGACGCTGGAGCACGCGGCCTCGGCGCAGATCGTCAGCGCGCTCGACCAGTTCCGCGACCTGCGCGATGCCTGGTACGAGCGGGCCTTCGAGGCGATCTACGCTTCGCCGGCGATGGCGGCGCTGGTGGGGCTGCGCGCGCCGGCGCCGGTCAACCTGGAGTCGCCCGTGACTGTGGCGCTGCGCAAGGAGCTGGCCGCGCGCCGGCTGCATGATGCCGAGGCGGCGATCGGGCAGGGTGGCACGCTGGAGGCCTTTGTGCGCGTGCTGGCCTACGTTGCCGATCGCCCCAGCGCCATCGAGGAGCGGCCGTTCAACCTGCTGCGTCGTATCGCGCGCGAACAGCAGCAAGCCACCGGGCAATCCGGCGGCCAGGCCGACCTGGCCGCGTTCAAGACCGCGGTGCGCCAGCAGAGCTTTATCGTCAGGCTGGATCCGCAGCGCGCGATCCGGGCGCTGCCGGCACTGGTGCCGGACCGCGAGACCCGCCGCAAGCTGATGGTGGCGGCGCATCGCGTGATGACGGTCGGCGGCCCGCTGTCAGGCGAGCGGCTGGGGCGCTATCGCGAAGTCGCCGAAGTGATGGGGACGGGTCATCCGCGCGAGGTTGCCGACTCAGCCAAGGGGGATGAGGCCGCGCACCAGGACTGAGTGCGCCGGACCGATCCGCAATTCGGATTACCATAGCCGCGTCTCGGACTCCATTGCGGTGCCGGCCACCGGCACCCGACATCCATGCTTGAACTTCAGGGAGCCATCTGGTTCCGCTCCGGCTCGCAAGACTGGGGCGGCAAGGACCGCATCGCGCTGCTCGCCGCCATCGGCGAACACGGCTCGATCACCGCAGCCGCGCGCGCGGTCGGCATCAGCTACAAGGCCGCGTGGGACGCCATCGATGCCATGAACAACAGCGCGGGCGAGCCGCTGGTGGTGCGCGCCGCCGGGGGCAAGGGCGGCGGCGGCACGCACCTGACCGCGCGCGGCGAGCAACTGATCCGCACCTATCGTGCGCTGGAAGGCGAACACCAGCGCTTTGTCGCACAGCTGTCGCTCTTGGGCGAGGGGGCGGCCGACGATATCCACCTGATGAGGCGAATGATGATCAAGACCAGTGCACGCAACAAGCTGTTCGGGCGCGTGGCCAGCGTGCGCGGCGGCGCGGTCAATGACGAGGTCGTGCTGGAACTGCCCGGCGGGCAGCAGATCGTTGCCACCATCACGCATGAAAGCGTCGAGACGCTGGCCCTGGCCGAGGGCGCGGAGGCGTTTGCGCTGATCAAGGCATCTTCGGTGCTGGTGGGGCTGCCCGATCCGGGGATGCGGCTGTCGGCGCGCAACCAGCTGCCGGGCGTGGTGTCGCGCGTGATGCCGGGTGCGGTGAATGCCGAGGTGGTGATCGAACTCGACGGCGGCGGTACGGTTGCGGCGATCGTGACCAATGGCAGTGTGGAAGCGCTGGGGCTGCAGGTGGGGGTGGCTGCGCTGGCGGTGTTCAAGGCGTCAAGCGTGATCCTGGGTGTAGTGGCGTGAGGTAGTCCTGCGGCAGGAATGGGAAGATGGGCGGGCATGGCGGCTGCCCCCGGCGTGCAATAATAGCCACCCAAAAAAACAGCCGTTCCACATCCAATGCACGCCGCCCTGGCCGGCTTCTCCCTCGGTCTTTCCCTGATTCTTGCCATCGGTTCCCAGAATGCTTTCGTGCTGCGACAAGGGTTGCGGCGCGAGCATGTGTTCTGGGTCTGCCTGGTGTGCGCGCTTTCCGATGCGCTGCTGATCCTGCTGGGCGTTTCCGGCTTTGCCGTGATGATCCGCGAGCTGCCCTGGCTGGGTGCGGCGATGCGCTACGGCGGCGCGGCTTTCCTGATCTGGTATGGCGCGCGCAGCTTCCTGGCCGCGTGGCGCTCGAACGCGGTGCTGGATCCCGGCGACGCCGCGCCGCGGCCGCTTGGGGCCGCGCTGGCGGTGTGCCTGGCGTTCACCTGGCTCAATCCACATGTGTATCTCGATACGGTGATGCTGATCGGTTCGGTGTCGACGCAGTTCGCAGGGAACGCGCGCGAGTTCGCCGCGGGTGCCATGACCGCGTCGTTCCTGTTCTTCTTTTCGCTGGGCTATGGCGCGGCGCTGCTGCGGCCGGTGTTTGCGCGGTCGCGTGCGTGGCAGGTGCTGGAAGTGGTGATCGGCATCACCATGTGGGTGATTGCCGCGCGGCTGCTGCTGGGCTGATTGCAAGGAGACAGACGCATGCCAAGAAACGTCGAGATCAAGGCCCGCATTGACAGTATCGAAGCCGTGTTGCCGCATGCGGCAGCGCTGGCCGACAGCGGTCCCGAATACATCCGCCAGGACGATACCTTCTTCCCCTGTGTCAACGGCCGGCTCAAGCTGCGCGAGTTTGCGCCCGACCGCGGCGAGCTGATCTTCTATGCGCGTGCCGACGAGGCGGGGCCGAAGGAGAGCTTCTATATCCTGTCGCCGACGCGATCGCCGGATACCCTGCGCGCGGCGCTGGCCGCGGCGCATGGCGAGGGCGGGCGGGTGCGCAAGCTGCGCACGCTGTACCTGGCTGGCCGCACGCGCGTGCACCTGGACCGGGTCGAGGACCTTGGCGATTTCCTGGAATTGGAAGTGGTGCTGGCCGAAGACGAGCGCCTGGAGAACGGCGTGGCCGAAGCCCACGCATTGCTGGCGCGGCTGGGCATTCCCGCGTCCAACCTGATTGAAGGCGCTTACGTCGACCTGCTGCGCGCGGCTCAGGCCACGCGCGCCGACACCGGCGCGTAGACCGGCGGATGGTGGCGGCTGGTGCCGCTGCCGAAGATGCGGCCCTCGCGGATTTCCAGCACGTGGTCGCCCAGCGCCTCGACATCGGCGGGATCGTGCGAGATCACCAGCATCGGCACATCCAGGCTGGCCTGCAGCGTGCGCAACTCCGCGCGCATGCGCGCGCGCAGCGCGGGGTCGAGCGCGGAGAAGGGTTCATCCAGCAAGACGATGTCGGGCTGCGCCACCAGCGCGCGCGCCAGTGCCACGCGCTGCTTCTGGCCGCCGGAGATCTCCGCCGGGTAGTTGCCGACGATGTCGGCCAGGCCGAAGGCGTCGATCCAGCGCTGCGCTTCCGGATGCACGGCGCCGCGGCGCGGGTTGCGCCAGCCGCGCGACAGGCCGAAAGCGATGTTCTGGCCCACGGTCAGGTGCGGGAACAGCGCGTATTCCTGGAACAGGTAGGCCACCCGGCGCTCTTGCGGGCGCACGTCGATGCCAGCGTCGGCATCGAACAGCGTGCGGCCGTTCAGCACGATGCGGCCGCTGTCCGGTGCCAGCAGGCCGGCGATGGCGCGCAGCGTCAGGCTCTTGCCGGCGCCCGAGGGTCCGAATAGCGCAATGCGCCGGCTGGTCGAATCGAAATCGATATCCAGTGCAAAGTGGCGGTCGGCCGAGACCATCTGCTTGCGGATGCTGACGTGCATGCTCATGGCGGGTCCCGGCTTAGCGGATGCGCGGGCGCAGGCGCCGGCGTTCATAGAGTTCAGCGGGATTGCGCGCGGCGGCCGGCACCAGGCGCCCGGCGACCACCAGCAGCAGCACGCAGGTGACGGAGGTCACCAGCACCAGCAGGTTGGCGGTGTTGTCGTCGCCGGCCTGCACCGCCTCATAGATGGCGACTGACAGCGTTTGCGTGCGTCCGGGCAGGTTGCCGGCGATCATCAGCGTGGCGCCGAATTCGCCCAGCGCGCGGGCAAAGGCCAGCAGCACGCCGGCGATGATGCCGCGCGCGGCCAGCGGCAGCGTGACGCGGAAGAAGATGCCGGCTTCGGGCACGCCCAGCACGCGGGCGGCGTTTTCCAGCTGATGGTCCACGCCTTCAAAGGCGGCGCGCGCTGACTTGAGCACCAGCGGGAAGGCGACGATGGTGGAGGCCAGCACCGCGCCCTGCCAGGTGAAGACCAGTTCGATGCCCAGGCGCGCCAGCCACTCACCGAAGACGCCACGGCGCCCGACCAGCACCAGCAGGTAATAGCCGAGCACCGTGGGCGGCAGCACCAGCGGCAGCGTCAGCACCGCATCGACCACGTCACGCAGCGGCGAGCGCCAGCGCGCCAGCGCCCAGGCCGCGCCGACGCCGAGCACGGCATTCAGCGCGGTGGCCCAGCCGGCCACCTTCAGCGACAGCAGCAGCGGTACCCAGACGGCGTCCATGGTGCGCGCAGCGTTCCGTCAGGGCTTCTGGAAGCCGAAACGCGACAGGATGGCCTGGCCTTCCGGCGAGGCGACGTAGTCGACGAACTGCGCCGCTTCCTTCTGCTGGCGCGTCTGGCCGGTGATGGCGATGGGGTAGGTCACCGGCGTGCGGCTTGGCACGCGCACGGCCACCTTGACCTTGTCCGGCATCACCGCGGCGTCGGTGGCAAAGACGAAGCCGGCCTGGACTTCGCCGCGCGCGACGTAGTCCAGGCTCTGGCGCACGTTCTGCGCCGGCACGCCCTTGGCGGCCACGGCGTCCCACAGCCCGGCCGCTTCCAGCGCGCCGCGGGTGTAGCGGCCCACCGGCACCGAGGCCGGGTTGCCGTAGGCGATGCGCTTCACTTCCGGGCGGGTCAGGTCCTGCAGCGAGGCGATGGCCAGCTTGCTGTCCGCGGGCACGATCAGCACCACCTGGTTGGCGGCGAAGTTGCGGCGCGAGGCCGGCGCGATCACCTTCTCGGCCTCGGCCTTGTTCATTGCCTCCTGGTCGGCCGAGGCAAACACGTCGGCCGGCGCGCCCTTGATGATCTGCTGCATCAGCACGTCGGACGCGCCGAAGTTCAGCACCACGTGCGTGCCGGGATGGGCGCGCTCGAACGACTCGGCCAGCGACTTGAAGGCATTGGTCAGGCTGGATGCCGCGGACACCACCAGGTCGGCGGCAAAGGCAGGCGGCGCGGCCAGCGCCAGCGTGGCGACGCAAGCGGCCAGCAGGAACCCGCGGCGGCAGGAACGGAGGGCAGACATCGGAATCCTCGGGAATCGGCCAGCCGGCATGTGTGGCAAGGCCTGTGCGGGTGGACTGTCACGCGCAATATACGTCTGTATATAGCGCTACGTCAATGATGCGCCATGACGGCCGTCATGGGTATTCGACGTGGCTTAAGTGCTGTATCAGGGACTGCGAATGAGCCCCAGTGGTGGGAGCCGGCGCCCCCGGGCGCCAGCCGTGCCGGTTTCACGCCGGCGGCATGCCATCCTTGAACAATGACTTCAACTGGGTGCGCAACTCAGGGGTGTCCTGATGCTGGTGCACCGCTACCGCGTGCTGGACCGCGGCTTCGAGCAGTTCGTCTTCGCTGTCGGCGCTCATTGCCACCGTGCAGTGGGTTTCGCTCGGGAACTCGCGGCAATCGATAAACTTGCGTGCCATGATGCCTCCTGACGCCGGCCCGCAGAGTGGGCTGGAGCCGGTGCATCCAGTATAGGCACGGCGGTAGCCGTCTACAGCACTGGCGTCAGCACTCTGCCGTCAGCCAGGAATGCATCCAGGTTCTGCAGCGTCAGCGCGGTCATGGCGGCGCGCGTTTCATGCGTGCCGCTGGCCATGTGCGGCGCCAGCACGACATTGTCCAGTGCCATCAGTGCGGGCGGCACGTTGGGCTCGTCCTGGAACACATCCAGGCCGGCGCCGCCCAGGCGCCCGTCAACCAGAGCCTCGACCATTGCCGCCTCGTCGATCACGCTGCCGCGCGACACATTGACCAGGATGCCCCTGGGCCCGAGGGCGTCGATGACCTCGCGCGATACCAGCCCGGCCGTCGACGGCCCGCCGACGGTGGCCACCACGAGGAAGTCGGCCCATGTCGCCAGCGCCTTCAGGTCCGGCTCGAAGCGCCACGGCGCGCCCTCGCGCGGGCGGCGGTTGTTGTAGGCGATCTCCATGTTGAAGCCCTGCGCGCGGCGCGCCACGATCTCGCCGATGCGGCCCAGCCCGAGGATGCCGAGCTTCTTGCCCGACGCGCGCGTGGTCAGCGGGAAGCCGCCCTGCGGCCAGCGCCCGGCGCGCACGAAGCGGTCGCCATGGGCGATGCCGCGCGCCGCGTCCAGCAGCAGCCCGAAGGCCAGGTCGGCAACGCAGTCGTTGAGCACGTCGGGTGTGTTGCTGACCTGGATGCCGCGCGCGCGGGCCGCATCCAGCGCGATCGCGTCATAGCCCACGCCGAAGCTGACGATGGCTTCCAGGCGCGGCAGCGCATCGATCAGCGCCGCGCTGCAGCCGTGGCGCGCCGAGGTCACCACCACGCGCACCTGCTGGCCCTCGCTGCGCGCCCACGCGATCGGATCGGCCTGCTGCCACAGCGCGGCGGCGCCGTAGTGTTGCTGCAGGGTGGCATTGGTCCGCGGCGCGAGCGGGCCGACCTGGAGGATCTGGGGAGCAGGCATGGGATGCGGGATGCAAGGAGGGGACGGGCAATGGTAGCGCAAGGGGCCCCTCATGCGCAGGGAGCTGGCAAAGCGTGCGCGCGCAAGTTGCGCGATGTTCATGCAGGCCGGTGGTATCGCGCCCGCGGGCGGCGGGTTATGCTGCGATCCTGATCCCTGTTGCCCCACTTCACGTGCCATGAAAACCATCTACCTGGCTGGCTTCGACGTCTTTCGCAAGGATGCGCGCGCCTGGGGCGAGCACCTCAAGTCGCTGTGCGCGGCGCACGGCTTCAGCGGCCTGTATCCGCTCGACAAATCCGCGCCCGATGGCCTGTCGGGCGCCGACACCGCGCGCTGGATCTATGACGCCAATCTTGCGCTGCTGCGGCGCGCCGACATGGTGATGGCCAACCTCGACGATTTCCGCGGACCGGGCGAGCCGGATTCCGGCACCGCGTTCGAGGTGGGCTTTGCGGTGGCGCTGCAGAAGCCGGTCTGGGCCTACAGCGCGGATGCGGGCACGCTGCGCGAGCGCGTCACCGTGGCCACCGACGAGGATGGTGCGCCGCTGGATGCGCGCGGCTTCGTGGTGGAGGATTTCGGGCTGGGCAAGAACCTGATGCTGGCGTGTGCGGCGAAGCTGGTGCAGGGTGGGGCGGCCGAGTGCCTGGCGGCGATGGCCGAGGCGATTCACCGGCGGGCGGCTGAAGCGGCCGCGCGCCGCGAGCGCGACGCGGCCGCGTGGGGCGACGACTAGCGCTGCAGCGACAGCACCCCGGCCGCGATATCGGCCGCCGTGGTGGCGACGATCTCGCGGTACGCCGCCACGACGCCATCGACTGCGCCGGGCGCCGGCAGCTCTGCCTGGGTGCGGCCGCTGACCACCTTGCCGTCAGGCAGCCGCCGCACGGTCCAGTTGATGGTGGCGCCGGCACGCTGGCCCACGTCGGCATCCAGGCGCAGCACTTCCGTGGTGATCCGGTACAGCGGCTGCACGTCGGACATCCCCTGCTGGTAGGTGTCGACCGCGCCCAGCGTGGCCTGCAGGCGCTGCGACAGCGCGTCGCGCAGCTCGTCGGGCAGCGGCGCGGACCAGCGCGCCAGGTCCAGCAGGCGCAGGCCGGCGTCGCCGCCATCGCGCACCACCAGTTGCGGGCGGTTGAGCCGCTCCGGCACGCGCACCGGCGCGACTTCCAGCCATAGCGTGTTGGTCGATGCCGGCGTCGTCGTGGCCGGCAGCGGCGCGACCGCGCCCTGCGCCAGCGTGTAGTAGCGCGGCTCGGGCGAGGCGCACCCGGCCAGCACGGCCGCGGCCAGCGCGCCGGCGAGGAGGCTGGTGATAGGAAGGCGCTTCATCATTCTTGCTCCGGCTTGCCGCGCAGCAGCGCTTCAGGGTGGCGTTCGAGGTAATCGGTCAGCGTGCGCAGCGACGTGGCGGTGCGCGTCAGCTCCTGCAGCATGCGGCGCGTGTCCTGCTGCAGCGGCGCGTCCGAGGCCAGCGTGCCGTTGGCCGCGGTCAGCGTCTTGCGCGCATCCTGCAGCGCGGCCAGCACCTGCGGCGCAACGTCGCCGTTGAGCTGCTGCACCAGCTTGTCGGCGGTTGCCAGTGTCCTGTTCAGGCTGGCCACCGTGGTTCGCAGGTCCTGGCCGATCTGGTCGAACGGCACCTTGTCGATGCGGTTGACGATATCGCCCACCTGCGCCTGCAGCTGGTCGAAGGTGCCAGGCGTGGTGGCGAATTCCGGGATCGGCGCGTCCAGGTCGACCTTGGCCGGCGGTGCCTTCGGGAAGAAGTCGAGCGCCACGTAGAGCTGGCCGGTGAGCAGGTTGCCGGTGCGCAGCTGCGCGCGCATGCCACGCTGCAGCAGCCCCTGGATGATCTTGCGCGCGCGCTCGCGGTCTTCGACATCGCGTTCGCGGAAGCCCATGCGCGACGGGTACAGCTCCACCACCACGGGCATGCGGAACGCTTTCTTGTCGCGCTGGTACTCGATGCCGATCGAACGCACCTGGCCCACGATTACACCGCGGAAATCCACCGGTGCACCCGGCGACAGCCCGCGCACGGACTGGTCGAAATTGAGCACCGCCAGCGTGGGCGCCAGTTCTTCCGGCTCCTTCATCGCCTCGGCCTGGTCGTTGGCCAGCAGGAACTGCGTGTTCTCGGCTGCGGCGTCGGTGGCGGTGGTGTGGTCCGGCGCCTGGAAGGCGACGCCGCCCAGCAGCACCGTCACCAGTGACTGGGTCGACAGCTTGAGCCCGCCCGCATCGAGCTTCAGGTCCACGCCGCTGGCATGCCAGAAGCGTGTGTCGGCGGTAACCAGCTTGTCATAGGGTTTGTTGACGAACACGCGCAGCGTGAGGTCGCGTCCATTGGGGTCGAGCTGGTAGGCCACCACCTGGCCCACCAGCACGCGCCGGTAGTAGACCGGCGAGCCGATATCGAGCGAGCCCAGCTCGGAGGCGCGCAGCACGAACTGCTTGCCGGAGGCATCGGTGGTCACCACCGGCGGCACTTCCAGCCCCTTGAAGTCGCGCGCGGATTCATTCGACTTGCCCGCGTCCACGCCGATATAGGCGCCCGACAGCAGCGTCTCCAGCCCGGACACGCCGCTGGCCGCAAAGCGCGGGCGCACCACCCAGAAGCGGGTGTCGGCCACGGCGAAGTTCTCGGCGTCCTTGGTCAGGTCGATCGACGCCACCACGTGCGAGCGGTCGCGTGCCAGCCGCACCGACTTGACCAGCCCGATGTCGACGTCCTTGTAGCGCACCGCCGTCTTGCCGGGCGTCAGGCCCTCGGCGGTGCGGAAGGTGACCGTGATCTCCGGCCCGCGCGAGGTCAGCGTATGCACCAGCAGCGAGATGCCGACCACCGCGGCGACGATCGGGATCAGCCAGACCAGCGAGGGCAGCCAGCGCGCGCGGCGCCGGCGTTCTGGCCGCGGCAGGCCCGGTGGTGCCGGCGGGGGCGAACCCGAGGGTGTGGAGGCTTGGTTGTCAGTGTCGGGCATTGTTGTCTTCCAGCGAATCCCACAGCAGGCGCGGATCGAAGCTGAGCGAGGCCAGCATGGTCATGACCACGACCGCGCCGAAGGCCATGGCGCCGCCGCCTGGGATGATGGTGGCCAGCGCCCCGGCCCGCACCAGCGAGGCCAGCAGCGCCACCACGAAAATATCGAGCATCGACCAGCGGCCGATCACCTCCACCAGCCCGTACAGCCGGGTCTGCTGCCGGATCCGCCAGGTCGAGCGGAAATGCACGGACAGCAGCAGGAAGGTGAGGATCACCATCTTCAGCAGCGGCACGATGATGCTGGCGATCAGCACCAGCCCGGCCAGCATGTGCGAGCCGGACAGCCACAGGTAGATCACGCCGGACAGGATGGTGTCCTGCTGCGTGCCGAGGATGGACTGGGTCACCATTACCGGCAGCACGTTGGCGGGAATATAGAGGATAAAGGCGGCCAGCAGGAAAGCCCAGGTGCGCGCCAGGCTGTCGGGCTTGCGATGGTGCAGGGTGGCGCCGCAGCGCGGGCAGGGCTCGCCCTCCAGTGTGCGCGGGCTGACCAGGTCGCAGGCGTGGCACGACAGCAGGCCCAGCCGGCTGGCGGTCGGGACCTGCGGCAGCGGGCTGCGCTCGTCGTCGTCGGTGAGTTCGGCCACCACCTCGCGCGCCAGCTGGCGCGGGCGGGCCAGGCGGCCGCCTGGCTGGCGGGGACGCTGCGTCGGCGGTTGCGGCTGTTCCGTCATCGGCCTTCCTCGCCCGCAGCCGCGGCGTTGTCATCGGGTGTTTCCAGATGGCGCCACAGGTCGCGCGGATCGAACGACAACATCGCCGCCAGCACGATCACCAGCGCCGCGAACGACCACAGCGCGATGCCGGGCAGCACGCGCGCCATGCTGGACAGCTTCACCAGCGTGACCAGCACGCCGATCATGAAGACTTCGATCATGCCCCAGGGCCGGGTCTGGCGGATGCCGCGCACGATGCGGTCGAAACCGGCGGGCATGCGATGCTGCGCCATCGGCACCAGCAGATAGGCCATCATCAGCATTTCGGACAGAGGAAAAAGGATGGTGGTGGCGAACACCAGTGCCGCCACCAGCCCCATCTTGTCGGTGTACAGGGCCTGCACGGCGCCCAGCAGCGTGGTCTGGGTGCGGACCCCCTGCAGGTCCATCTCGACGATCGGGTAGGCGTTTGAGACCAGGAACAGGATCAGCGCGGTGATCACCAGCGGCAGCAGCCGTTGATACTGGCGGCGGCTTTCGCGGTAGAGCTGGCCGCCGCAGCGCAGGCACAGCGCGCGCTCGCCGGGCGAGATCGGCGTGCGTTCGTAGACCGCGTCACAGTATTCGCATGCCACCAGCCGGTGCAGCATGGCCGGCGAGAGGTCCGGGGTGGCGGGCGCGCCGGGCGCGTCGTGTCCTGCCATCAGCCGGGGTGCTTGCCGGTCGTGGCCGGCGGGACGTCGGGGTTGTCGACCACGGCCGGCGCCGGCGGCGCGGCCGCCAGTGCCTCGCTCTGCTTCAGGTCTTGCTTTACCTCTGCCTGCGAGCCGATGGTCCAGTCGCGCAGCAGCGCATAGGCCACTGCCAGCAGCGTCGGGCCGATGAACACGCCCAGGAAGCCGAACGCCAGCGCGCCGCCGAGCACGCCCAGCATGATCCAGATCAGAGGCATGCCGGTGCCCTTGCTGATCAGCAGCGGCTTGACGATGTTGTCAGCCATGCTGACCACGCCCACGCCCCATACCACCAGGAAGATGGCCCAGCCGGTGGCGCCGGTGTGGTACAGCCACAGCGCGGCCGGCAGCCACACCAGCGGCGGGCCGACCGGGATCACCGACAGGAAGAAGGTCACGAAGCCAAGGATGGCAGCGCCCGGCACGCCCGCGATCCACAGGCCGATGCCGGCCAGAACGGCCTGGATGAAGGCCGTGCCCAGCACGCCGTAGACCACGCCCTTGACGGTGCTGCCGGCCAGCTCCAGCAGGTGGTCGGCGCGCTCGCCGGCGATGCGGTGCATGCCCGCGCGCAACCAGGCAATGGCAAGCTCGCCGCCGGTGTAGAAGAAGAACGCCAGGATGATCGACAGCGCCAGCTGGCCCAGCCCGGCGCCGATCGACAGCCCGGCGCCCAGCAGCATGTGGCCAACCGGGGCGATCAGCTTGCGCAGGTTGGCGACCATCTCGGAATCGGCATTGATGACGCTGTTCCAGGAGTTCTGCAGGTAGGAGCCGACATAGGGAAGGCTGCTCAGCCAGGCCGGCAGCTGCGGGATGCCGTGTTCCCTATAGCGGTCAACCAGCGCGGACAGCTCGTCCAGGTGCGCCGAGAAGCTGGCGCCGGCGTAGACGAACGGACCCAGCACCACCACGGTGGCCAGCAGCACGCAGATCAACGCTGCCAGGCTGCGCCGGTTGCCCAGCCAGCGCGACAGCACCGTGTAGGGGTACCACGAGCTGAAGGCCAGGATCGCGCCCCACAGCAGCGCGGTGGTGAACGGCGCGAGCACCAGCAGCGAGCCGCCGATCAGCACGATCAGTGCGAAGACGGCTGCGATCTTCTCAATTAACTGGCCGGAACTCATGGATGGATCTCCCTTGGTCCCGTCGGTGTGACGGGAACGGCGTAAATATAGCTTACGTTGGGTGGGGCGA
>NZ_JBYTAH010000070.1:0-36354 GCF_058787975.1 Cupriavidus sp. FW305-26 | reverse complement strand
GACCGGTTCAGCAGAAACTCGCCGCTTGACGTCGCCGACCATCAAGCTGCCCGTACACCACTCTTGACGTTATCTCCCGTACAAACGAAAACCACAAATCCGGCTTCTCAGTCGACATGGTATCTCCAATAGTTGCAGTTGCAATTATGCCGCAGAGCGCTCACAATGCCCAGACGATTGCAACTGCAATTCATTTGAAGCGCAATGGCCACGCCTATCCGACCGGGCCTGATGCGAACCGAAGCCCCGTCAATCCCATGGAGACAGAGATGAATGCCCCGGTGTTGCCGCTACACGTATTGCCGCTGGATGTGGACCCGCAGGAAACCCAGGAATGGATTGAGGCCCTGGCCGCCGTGACCGAAGTGGAAGGCCGCGAACGCGCCCACTACCTGATCGGCCGCCTGCATGAATCGGACGCGGCCCGACACGGGGATTTCCATGGCGCAATCACGACGCCCTACGTCAATACGATTGCCGAATCGGGCGAGCAGCCGTACCCAGGCGACACCTCGATCGAGCGCCGACTGGCCGCCATGGCGCGCTGGAATGCCATGGCGATGGTGTTGCGGGCGGGCAAGCACTCCAACGTCGGCGGGCATATCGCCACATATGGGTTCTCCGCTTTCTTCTGATGTCTACGGGTCGACCTTCGATTCTGTTGTTGAGGGTAAACCCCCTTTGCGCCACATAGGTAGGCTACCTAACATTAGCCACCAATCGCCCTCGGAGATATTTCCATGACGGAGTCGCCTGCTCCCACCCCTTCCTCCAACCCATCTTCCGCGGTAGAAGGGCGCTGTCCTTTTGATGCGGCTGCGAACGAGCCGAAATCAGCGTGTCCTTTTCACGCTGAGGGCGACAGCGGCGGAATCCCAGATTTCCCCCCTAAGCGCGTAGATCCCTTGGCGCCGCCGCCGGTGTTCTTCCAGATGCAACAGAAGGGCGAATTGGCACAAGGTAAGCTTTGGGACGGAAAGATCGCTTGGCTTGTCACGCGTTATGACGATGTTCGCGCTGTCTTGTCGGACTCTCGCTTTAGCTCCGACGTCTCACATCCGGGATTTCCCTCTTCCAGCGCCGCAGTAAAGGTTGTTCGGAGTAGTAACCGGACCTTCATTACCCTGGATGAACCCAAGCATTCAGAGCAACGGCGGATGCTGACCGGCGAATTCACGATCCGAAAGATCGAGAATCTGCGGCCGCGACTTCAGGCCATCGTGGACAAGCTCTTGGAAGATTTTGCGATGGGGCCGCAGCCTTCTGACCTGGTTAGCGCCTTTACATTGGCGACACCAGCATTGGCTATCTCAGAGTTGCTTGGTGTTCCATACGACGATCACGACTTCTTCCAAGAACAGGCGATGATCATGACGTCGAGCACCGCGACGAGGGAAGAGGCTAGCGCCGCGAATCAAGCGTTGTGCGAATACCTGCGTGAACTGGTGGCGAAGAGATCCGAAAGCCCCGGGGAGGACATCCTCAGTCGCCTTATCGTTAATCATGTACGGAAGGGCGATATCACTGAAACAGACGTGGTCTCGCTTGGAAGGCTTCTGCTGATTGCCGGGCACGAGACGACGGCAAATACGACGTCGATGGGGGTGCTCTTCCTACTTCAGAGGCCGGACATCTGGGAAGAGCTTCGCCAGAATCCAAGCCTCGTTCCAAACGCGGTGGAGGAGATGCTACGCTTCCTGGATGTCATACAGTCCGGGACGCGACGTGTCGCACTGGAGGACGTTGTCGTGAATGGGCAATTGATCCGAGCCGGTGATCCCGTTGTCGTGCTTAGTATTTCCGCAAATCGCGACCAGGAGCAGTTCAAAGATCCCCACGTCTTTGACCTCCGCCGTGATGCCCGGACACAGATCGCATTCGGATACGGCCCGCATCAGTGCATGGGACAAGTTCTCGCCAGAGTCGAAATGCAGATCATGTTCACCGCCCTACTGAAGCGCCTGCCGAATCTTCGGCTGGCCGTGCCCATCGAGAGCCTCGCGTTCAAGAGCGATTCGCTCATGTATGGTGTTAGGGCACTGCCCGTTAGCTGGTAAATCCACTACGGCGAATCACGATGAAAATCACAATCTATCCCGAAAAATGCTGCGGTTCCGGCCAATGCGTCGTCAATGCGCCGGATCTGTTCGACCAAAAGGATGACGGAATCGTCATTCTTTTGAATGCCGATCCGTCGGCCGATCAATACAAAATCTGCACGCTTGGCTGCTGGGATCTGTCCGGCGTTGGCAATCGAGATTCACGAGGCTCTCTGATGATTCCCCTAACAGGCTGCTGAAGTACTCATCGCGCAAGCGATGAGTACTTCGCCTCAAGGCTGGTAGGTTCGCTATTTCTCACAATCCGGAAGTCGGACCTCCCTGCATCGACTTTTCCTGCGTTTTGACGCCCATTTCCGGCCTCATTACCGCGATTACTGCAACTGCGGACGGATTTGTCCCAGCGAGCGCATGCGCACGAGGTTGTAGGCGGCCATGCTCAGCACAAACATCTGGTCGACCTTCTTCAGGCCGCGCACCATCACCTGACGCATGCGCCCCACGGTCTTGACCCAGCCAAAGCCCTGTTCGATCAGCTTGCGCTTCTGTTGCGAGACCGCATAACCGGCGCTGCTGGCAATGGCATCAGGAACGGCCGAGCGCCGCCCCGAGGTGTTCTGCGCCACGTGGGGCGTCACCTTCATTTCCAGGCAGGCCTGAATGAACTCCTGCGCGTCGTATCCCTTGTCCGCGCCGACGGTTACTTCCACGTTCAGGTCCTCAACCACCTGCCTGGCATCGTTGAGCATTACCTTTGCGGCCTCGCGCTCGGCGTGTCCGTCCGCATTGGTCACCATGGCGCTCACCACCAGGCCGTGGCGGTTGTCGCTCAGGGTATGACCCATGTAGCGCAGCTCGCTGGCTGTCTTGCCCTTGCGGTACAGCTTGGCATCGGGATCGGTCTTGGACTCGTGCGTCTCGTTGCTGCGCTTGCGCCCCTTGAAGTTGCCGCCGTCGTTATCGTCTTGGTCGCCGCCATCCTTGCGCACGAAACTCTTGTGGCCTGCCCACGCCTGAACCAACGTGCCGTCTACGCTGAAGTGCTCACCCGACAGCCAGTTCTTCTTCTGCGCGATGGCCAACACCTCGTTGAAGAACTGGATCACTGCATCATGTTTGATCAGCCGTTCGCGGTTCTTGGTGAAGACCGTGGGCACCCAAACTGGGTCGTCCATCGACAGCCCGATGAACCAGCGAAACAGCAGGTTGTACTGCGTCTGCTCCATGAGTTGGCGCTCGGAGCGAATGCTGTACAGCACCTGCAGCAGCATGGCCCGCAGCAACTTCTCCGGCGCGATGCTTGGCCGGCCGCCCTTGATATCGGCCTCGTACATCTGCGCGAACAACCGGTCCATCTTCACCAGCGCCTGATTGGCCATGGTGCGGATCGAGCGCAGCGGATGGGACTTCGGCACGAAATCCTCCAGCCTCCGCATCGTGAACAAACTCTCGGTGAAGGTGTCTGCGCCGCGCATGAATGTGGGGTTGGATGGGGTCCTCAAACCAACGCTTCAGCCAGTCCTCGCGCTGACTTCCGTTGGAGGTATTTCAGCGGCCTGCTAAGCAAATCGTAGTCATCGGGGCAACGGCCGCCGGCATCACGGCGGCACGAGCAGCCTGCGCGCGCGAGGCTGGGGCGGATGGTACTTCCATCGCAAAAGAGGGCGGCCTGCCCAACGGCCGCCCATCTCTTTCGAAGCGGTTGATGGCTGGCAAACGTTCAGTAGAGCTCCTCTAAATAGATCGCCTAGCGGGCATAAAATTTCATTCCGCAAATAACATCTGCCGAAACTTTAAATCTATTATAGAAAGATGACTCAAAGTCATAGGATTGGCTCCACCCAATTCTGTTCGAAATATCCGGTATAGATCTTTCCAGTCCTGCCAATTCGAACAGCGAACGCATAAGCCGCTGCGTGTTACATATTTCCGTGAAGCAATTGCCCTGGCTGAAGAGGGTCCGCCTGACTCTCGAGGATGTTGTCTGCAAACTATCCGCTATATCTGCAATATTCCAAGCTTCCTTTGGATTCATAAACACCGACAATGAAATTGCCTCCCAAAGCGGCCTGGAATCCCACAGATCGTGCATTGGTTGATCACGCACCACAGAATAACTAGTTACATCCAGATCGAAGCTGCAATGCGAGCTCTTAAAAATAGAGCCGCCCAAGAACAGACTCGCAGGAGAAAAAGCGGGGAGCTTCACGAACTTCCCCTCTTTAATTACGCGTGAATAGCCTTGTCGGCTGATTATCTGCTCGCCACTCAACGAAGTCACTTTCATTGGAATTGGAAGAAAAATATCATGGATCCCGACTTGGCTTCGTGACTGAAGTTGCGTCTGCATCAATTACGCTACTATCCCGGTCCGATACTATGAGCAGCGCGAGGATGTACCACCGCGCTGCCGGAAACGATGAGGGTCACCCGCCATCGCAATTCATCGAGCACTTACTCTTCGCGGCGCCTTAGGCAGCCTTGTCAAGCTCGGGATGCATGGAGTCCGACATCTGCGCCAGATGATGCAGCGTATCTCCGAACACCGATTCCATTTGGGTAAGGCGTCTAAAATAGTGGCTGACGATATACTCATCCGTCATTCCAATCCCACCGTGCAATTGCACGGCCTGCTGGCCGACGAATCGCATCGACCCGCCCAACTGATATTTCGCTTGTGCCATGGCGCGACGTCTCTGGTTCGCCGGCGCGTTGACGTTGAGCGAGGCGTAGTAGCTCATAGACCTCGCGAGCTCTAGACTCATCTTCATATCTGCGACGCGGTGACGCAACGCTTGGAAGCTCGCGATAGCGACGCCGAACTGCTTGCGCGTCTTCATGTACTCCACCAGAGCCTCCAGGGTTACGTCCATCACGCCCACGGCCTCTGCACACGTCATTGCAATGCCAAGATCCACGGCATACGACAGGCAATCCTGGCCTTCGCGGGTGACTAGCGTGCCCGGCGCCTTCGACAACGTCAGCTCCGCGGCGCGCGAGCCGTCGACAGTTTGATAAGGGTGTACCAATACACCTGGGGCGGAGCGCTCCACAAGGAACGCTCCGAGAGTGTCAGCAATCATGGCGGGTACAATGTACGCAGCAGCATGATCGCCAACCGGCACGAGGCTCTTACTCCCAGTAAGCTCCCAACCTTCCGCCGTCTCGACTGCTCGCGTCTCGCACGTATCGATGCGATAACGATTCGCGCGCTCCTGCTGGGCCAGTACGACCAGACTTTCTCCAGAAGCAATCGTAGGCAGCCACGCCGCGCGTACGCTTGCTTCGGCGTAGTTCGACAGCACTGCACCCGCAAGTAGAACTTGCGCCAGCGGTTCGAGTACGATGCCCCGCCCCAGTTCCTCCATAACCACCATAACGTCGACCGGCCCCATACCGACGCCGCCATACTCTTCTGGGACGTAAAGTCCAGTCAGCCCAAGCTCCGCAAGCTCCGAATACGCGTCCGCGGAAAATCCGCCGCTGCTCTCGGAACTGCGACGGTGCTCAAACGTATAGCTACGCTTTACCCACTTTCTTACTGCATCTCGCAGTTGGTCCTGGTCGTCAGTGAATTCGAAATCCATGCTCTACTCCTTTATCCGAGGACCACTTGCGAAACAATGTTACGCTGCACTTCATTGGAGCCACCGTAGATAGTGGTTTTCCGCAGATTAAAATATGTCGCGGCAAGCGGAGCGTTCCGTCGCTCTCCACCTGGGAACTCGCCATCCCACTCCGTCAACATAGCGTCTTGAATAAATGGGAGGCTATAGGGACCTGCAGCCAGCATCATCAATTCACTGTAGCGCTGTTGAATCTCACTGCCTCGGATTTTCAGTAGGCCTGCGATATCCAATGGATTCTTCCCGGATTTTTCTGCCGAGATAACGCGAAGAACCAGCATTTCGAGCGCGATAATATCTACCTCGAGCTTCGAAACCTCGTCTTTGAAACGAGGGTCGTCCATCATGCCTTCTGCAGCCGCGATTCGCTTCAGGCGTCGGAGCTCACGCTTGGCACGCCCGACTTCTGCAATGTTCGAGCGTTCGTGACTGAGAAGGTGTTTGGCATAGGTCCAGCCCTTATTTTCTTCGCCAATCAGGTTCTCAACGGGGACCTCAACATTGTCGAACCAGACCTCATTGACCTCGCACTCGCCGTCCAGCAGCTTAATGGGCCGAACCGTGACGCCAGGCGAACGCATGTCAATGAGCAGGAAACTGATCCCTGCCTGCGGCTTCCCTTCTGTATTGGTCCGGACGAGACAGAAAATCCACTCCCCGTACTGAGCCAACGTGGTCCAGATCTTTTGACCATTGACTATGTACTTGTCTCCCTTTCGCTCCGCTCGTGTCTTGAGCGAAGCCAGGTCGGAACCCGATCCCGGCTCGCTGTAACCCTGGCTCCACCAAACATCGCCCGTCGCAATGCCGGGCAAGAAGCGCGCCTGTTGCTCAGCGTTACCAAATGCCATGATGACTGGTGCCACCATGACAGGCCCATAGGGCACGAGTCGCGGTGCTCCTGCCAACGCGCACTCTTCCTCGAATATGTGCCGCTGCACTGGTGTCCAGCCCGTGCCGCCGAACTCGACTGGCCACTTATACGTCAGCCAACCCTTTTTCCCCAGAATTTGGTGCCAACGCTGCATATCGGTGCGGGATAGCTGCAGTCCGTTGTGCACCTTGTGCGAGATCTCCTTCGGCAAATGGGCGTCGATCCACGCATGTACCTCTTTTCTAAATTCCTGCTCTTCTTCTGTGAAATTCAGATCCATTTCTCAGTCCCCTACTGTGTTAGTTAGTCCTAGCGGCCCACGAAAACGGGAGCGCGACGCTCCTTGGCCGCCAACGCCCCTTCCCGGGCGTCTTCACTCCTGGCCAGCATCTGAGCTTGGTACTGGGCGCTATAGCCTGCCTCAACCAGTCCTACCGGAATCGAGTGTCTCGCCGCCTGTTTGAGGAAACGCAGTACCAGCGGCGCTGCGCTCGCAATCTGACGCGCTGTCACTAGAGCTGCCTCTGTTTCGCTTCCTGGTTCACAGAGTTCGTTTACGAATCCGACTTCATAGGCCCGTTGGGCGGATACCGGGCGCCCGGTCAACATGAGCTCCATCGCGATCTTGTGGGGAATCCGACCGACCAGCGAGCTAATCAAGCCGGCTGCCATGCCTAGGCGACCTTCGGGATAGACGAAGGTCGTTGCCGAAGTCGCTACACAAAGATCGCAGAATGCAAGCATCGATACGCCCGCCGCTATCACGGGGCCATTAACCGCTGCAATAACCGGCTTTCCAATGTCAAATGCGACATTGGGAATGGCATGCCAAAAGGAATCCGGTGGATCGTCCGTGTCGAGGCCTGCCGTAAACACCGACCCCTCTGCACGTAGCAGGGCAACGCGATCCTCTGAGCCCGCGAAGTCTTGCCACGCGTCGTGCAACGCGTCGCACATTTCCGAGTTCAGCGCGTTTCTCTTATCCGGCCGATTCATCGTAATGACCCGGACGAAATTTTCTGATTCGATTTTTATCAACTCGGCCATGGCGTTCTTAACGCTTCTTGTTCAGGAAGGATTTGAAGATTTCCTGAGTGGCTTCGGTATTCAAGAGTTCGGCGAACATCTTCACTTCCAGGTCGAGCGCAGAACCCACAGCGGCACGATTCTCGTGGTTCAACATCCGCTTTGTCGCGCGTACCGAAGCCTTGGGAAGCTTTGCCAGTTCGGCAGCCGTTTCGCGCGCCCGTGCAAGGGCTTCCCCGTCCTGCGTCAGCGACGTCAGAAGCCCGGCATCGAAAGCTTCTTCTGCATCAAAGAACTTTCCAAGCATCAACCACTCACGTGCCTTCCGGACACCTACCAGCGATTCGAGCAGGTAGCTGGATGCGCCCTCGGGGCACAGACCCAGCGATACGAACGGCATGCGGAAGCGCGCATCTTGGGATGCGTAGGCAAAATCGACGTGTTGCAGCATCGTGGCGCCGATTCCAATCGCCAGTCCCTCGACTGCTGCGATTAGCGGCACATCGATCGCGGCCATCTTCCGGAGAAGCGTGACAGCAGGGGAATCTTCATTACCCCGCCGGGTCTGGAAATCATTGATATCGGCACCGACAGTGAAGTGTCCGCCCGCACCATGCACGATGACTGCGGCACATTCCTTGTCCGCGTTGGCCTCATCCAGAAGACGGGTCAGTTCCTGGTACATCGCGGCGCTGATCGCATTGCGCTTTTCTGGACGCGCAATGCAAATCTCCAGGACGTTTCCGACATTATTAGCTTGGATGCTCATGATTGCTCCTGAAGTGTCTTTTTTGACGTTTGGCAACTAATCACCCCACGTTCTTCGAGACCGGCGATGTGGTCCGCGGAAAGTTCTAGCAAGTCGGAAAGCACGTCTTCTGTGTGCTGACCGAGTTTCGCGGGCGCCCGAACGTAGTGCACCGGCGTTTTACTGAATTTGATGGGATTGGCGATGCCCCGTACCGAGCCGATACCTTTGTCAACCGGCACGTCGATCGTCATCTGACGGTGGATGACCTGTGGGTGAGCAAAGGCTTCCTTGTAGGTATTGATACGACCGTGCGGGATATCCGCTGCGGAGAACGCGGCAAGCCAATGCTCGGTTTGGCGCGCCGCAAGAACCGACGACACCTGCGCAATTAGCGCCTCTCGATTCCGAATGCGTCCGGATGCGGAATAGAACGTCGAATCCCGGGCCAGTTCTTTGGCGTCGATCGCTTGGCAAAAGCGTTGCCACTGGGAATCGTTCCCCACAGCAACTACCACCTTACCGTCTGCCGTATCAAAGACTTGATACGGTACGAGAGACGGATGCGCGTTCCCCCACCGGTGCGGTTCGGCGCCATTGATCAGGCACGACAATCCCTGATTCGACGACAAGCCAACCAGACAATCGAGCAGTGCCAAATCGATGTGCTGACCTTCTCCCGTGACATTCCTGTGGTTCAACGCGGCGAGGATCGCGACCGTCGCATACAGTCCCGTCGTCAGATCAGCAATGGCGATCCCGACCTTCTGTGGCCCACCACCAGGCTCGTCATCACGCTCGCCCGTTATGCTCATCAGCCCGCTTTCCCCCTGGAAAACGAAGTCGTAGCCGGGGCGGTCAGCGTACGGCCCGGATTGGCCGTACCCGGTGATAGAGCAATAGATCAGGCGCGGATTGATCTTTTTCAGACTGTCGTAGTCAAGCCCTCGACGAGCCAGATCACCAACCTTAAAGTTCTCTACAAAGATGTCGCACTCAAGAACGAGCTTACGGATCAGATCCGCACCGTCTGGGTTGGCGATGTCCACGCCAACCGATCGTTTGTTCCGATTTGCGGAAGCGAAGTAGGTGGAATCCTCAAGCACTTCCGCTTCACTCGTCATCGCATACGGCGGCCCCCACTGCCGCGTATCATCCCCTCGCGATGGGTGCTCAATCTTGATGACATCGGCTCCCATGTCGCCCAGCATCTGGGTACACCATGGCCCTGCGAGCACTCGCGTCATATCCAATACGCGAATGTTCCCTAGAGCTTGTTTCTGCATAAGAGACATTCCGTCATCCCTCGTTCATTTGGATAGATTTGTACTCGAGGAACTCATCCAAACCGACGTGACCCGCCTCCCGGCCAACACCGCTTTGTTTGAAGCCGCCGAAGGGCGCTACGGGGTTGAATCGGGCGCCGTTAATATCGACCTGTCCTGCACGAATCTTCTTAGCGGCGTCGAGTGCGAGGTCAGGATCGCCCCAAACGGCCGCCGCCAGGCCATACACCGTTGCGTTGGCGATGCGGATGCCGTCGTCGATTTCGTCGTAGGGAATCACGCAGAGCACGGGGCCAAACACCTCTTCCTTGGCCAGATAGTTATGTTGATCTGTGAGAAACACCTTCGGGCTGACGAAGAATCCTGCAGGCGGAACATCCTGGCCTGACGCGATGAGCGTGGCGCCCTCCGCTACCCCTTTTTCCGCTAGTTCCTGCACGCGGTCACGCTGCTTGCCAGAAATGAGCGGGCCGATCCGATGGCCTTCGACGAGGCTGGATCCGACAGAGAACTTGGCGAGTTCTTGCTTCACCAGGGCTTCGACGGCCGACACATCACGCGAGTGAACAATCAACCTGGTCAGCGCGCTGCAAGTCTGACCGTTGTTGAGGAAGCAGGAAGCGAGCGTTCCCTTGACGGCCACAGTCAGGTCCGCACCCGGCAATACCAAGGAAGGCGACTTGCCGCCCAATTCCAGCGTCACCTTCTTAATGGTCGACGCGGCCAAGCAAGACACTGCACGACCCGCTTCCGTGGATCCTGTGAAGCTAACCATGTCCACGCCGTCAGCTCGCGCCAACGCTGCGCCCACTACCGCACCCAAGCCGTTCACAACGTTCACCACGCCCGAAGGAAAGCCTGCGTCATTGATGGCATCGCAGATAAGGCGCGTTGTTCGGGGCGTCAATTCACTTGGTTTGAGCACGACTGTGTTCCCGGCCAGAAGCGCGGGCACCACCTTCAGAATGATCTGATGAAGCGGGAAATTCCATGGCGTGATACATGCCACGACGCCGAATGGCTCCCGGACGATGACAGATGGGCCCGTTCGCGATTGCCATGGAAATCCTTCCGCCAGCTTTACGAAGTTCCCAATGTTCCGAATGGGCGAGTCGACTTGAACGATGCGTGAGATCTTCAAGGGCGTGCCAACCTCAGCCGCGATAGCATCGGCCAACGACTCCTGCCGATTTGTGAGTTGGTCTTTTAGGCGATTAAGAATTGCGCATTTGTCCGACACGGATGTTGCGGACCAGCTGGCCAATGCGTTCTGCGCGGCACCCAAGGCGAGACCGACGTCCTCCTCGGTACCTGGAAGAATTTGGGCCGATACCAGGCCAGTATTCGGGTCCTCTACGTCGATGAGCTGTGTGCCAGAAGCACGGCGCCACGATCCCCCGATGTATTGCTGATCGAAGATCTCCGGCATCACGACTGCACCTCTGAAATCTCTTCGACTTTCTCGGGGCTACCGGACCATCCCCACGCCAACGAGGTTCGGGATACACCAAGTAGGACGCCATTCAGCGCGCTCGGATGGATCCAGAGGCCGTCCTGCTCGGGCTTGCCCGTGTCGGTCCTTCGGGTCCACTTTGCGTTGCGCGATTCGAGTCGCCTGATTACGTCCGCCAAATCATGCGTTTCGATGTAGCACATGTAAAGTGCGTCACCTCGCTTGCCCGAAAACCTGCCCATGGCAAAGGCGGGATCATGCGCTTCAGCCAATTCGATGCGATCGAGACGATCCGGCGCGAACATCAGCAGCGTGCCTTCATAGCCAAATCGCGCGAACGTGATGTCTACTGCCTTGTCGCGCTGCAGGCCCAGTTTTCGCGCGTAGCAATCCGCGACTTCTCGCCAGTCGGTGCTGAGAACCATGGTGAGCTCGTACAGAAACGACACAGGACCATTCGCTCGAACCCGCGCTGCCGCTTCGCTGACAACGAGTGGCATGCCATAGAGGCCGCCCGCGTTCAAATAGAGACGGCCGTCGGCTTCAGCAAATCGGATACCTTGCTCGGCAAGGAACCTCTGGCATTCAGCCAGGCTAGCTGTCGAGACCCCTCCAAAGAAGAGGCCTTCCCCGAAGCTATCAAGATGATCACTTACGACCCCTGCTCCCCGCGGGGTCCAAAGTTCGACCGTGCTTTCGCCGATTACCAGGCTACGGCCACGGGCATTCAGATGGTCGCTTGCAAGCTCATCAAGATACTGCGCCCCAAGTACTTCCCTGTAGTTCTGCTCTGCTTGATCGAGGTCGCGCACCGCAACGAGGATTCTGTCAACCGAGTTCAACATTGCTTCTTCCTTAAAGTAACTGACCTACTGCACGGTGATGTGCGCGGTACGAATGAGCTTTTGCCATTTCGCCGACTCCTGCTGGATGAATCGGCCGAACTCATCTCGTCCTGCGCCAGAGATGATTCCGCCGATGTCGCCAATCTTGCTGCGGACGTCAGGCATCTTGAGTACAGCTTGAATTTCGGCATCCAAACGGGTGACGATCGGCTTCGGCGTTGCGGCAGGTACCAAGACGCCGAACCAACCAGTGATCTGATAGTTGCTCAGACCAGCTTCAGTCATCGTTGGGACGTCCGGCAGCAACGGGGAACGGACAGCACTCGTGATGGCGAGTGCGCGAACCTTTCCGCCTTTTACGAGATTCAATGCCGAAGGCATGTTGTCAAACATGATCGGTACATGGCCTGCCATCGTGTCGTTCAGGCCGGGGCCGCTACCGCGGTATGGCACATGAACCATGCGCAGGCCCGCTGTCGAAGCGAACAGTTCACCCGCCAAGTGCAAAGATGTTCCGTTGCCAGGCGTTGCGTACGACAAGGGATTGGGCTGTTGCTTCGCGTACTGAACGAGTTCCTTCACCGATTTGACCGGCAGTTGCGGGTTGACCACCAGCAGGTTGGGAACCTCCGCCAGGAGCGTCACCGGCGCGAGATCTCGCGTGGGAGAAAAGCGAGCGTCGGGAGTAAGCGTGGGGTTGATGGCAATAGGACCAATATTGCCCATAACGATGGTGTATCCATCAGCGGGCTGTTTCGCAACATAGGCCGTGCCAACATCGCCCCCAGCGCCTGGCTTGTTCTCGATCACCACGGGCTGCCCGAGTCGTTCAGAGAGCTTGGCACCGACGATACGTGCCAGCATGTCAGTGGTGCCGCCCGGCGGATACGGCACGACCCACTTGATCGGGCGACTCGGCCAGGACTCGCTGGCGTTCGCAACAGATTGACCGGTCGCTGCCCAGCACCCCACCACAGCGGCGCTCAAGCCCAATATCCATCGTTTCATTCGTTGTCTCCTGACCTCAAGAAGCAGGTTGCATCTCAAGGGCACCTGGCTTATGATGTTCACTAGGTGAACTAGCGGTACACAGGGTGTACGAATGAAGAATAATAGATCGATCCAACGCTGTCTAGCGGTGCTGCGCGCTTTCCGAGAGAACGGGCGACCTACGTTGGCGGAGTTGTCGCGTGCCGTAGACCTGCCGCACCCGACCGTTCTGCGCTTTCTATTGACTTTGGAGGAGGAGGGATATGTCGCGCGCGAGGGCAACCAATGGCGCTTGACTACCCGAGTCTTCGAAATCGGCTTTGCTGCTTTGGAAAGTTTGGGAGTGACAGACTCGGTTCAGCAGATGCTCCAGCAACTGGCTGACACGTACGCAGGAACATCCAACCTGGGTGAAGCGAACCCCGACGGGGTGATCATTATTGGAAGGGCGATGGCACTCGCGGAACGCCGTCGCCTCGTGGTGATGAATCTCCGGGTTGGAAGCATCCTGCCTCCAAGTAGCGCGCTCACACAGGCGTTGACCCTCGGGGTCGGTGAATGGGCGATGGTCGAGTATCCAGAGAGCAATCAGATCTCAGTTGCAGTCCCGCTTGCTCGGGTTGGCAACCGCCAGCTGGCTATCGGGATTTCCACATCGCCAGCCGAGGCGACACCCGAAAGGATCGAGAATGAAATCATTCCAACACTTCAGAATGCCGCAGCGATGGTCTCAAGGCTTGTTGGGATGGGGCCAGCGTAGGGAGTTCGCTCATCGCCCCGGGTGCGGAACCGTCGACTGATCAACACGAATCTGCCCGCTTGGCCGCTGGGATCTGTCCGGCGCTTGCAATCGAGGTTCACGAGGATCTCTGATGATTTCCCGTGAGCACATCGTAGTCGTCGGGGCACCCGCCGCCGGCATCACGGCATCACGGCATCACGGCGGCACGAGCGCTGCGGGCGCAAGGGCTGGCCCGGACGCCTTACGCTCATCGGAAAAGTAGGCGGCTTACCCTAGCATGGCGCTCATTGGACACGCCGACGAGGCCAGTTTCGCGACGGCTTGTGAAACGCGACGCATCATACTGACGCACGATTCT
This sequence comes from Cupriavidus sp. FW305-26, assembly GCF_058787975.1. Lineage (NCBI taxonomy): Bacteria > Pseudomonadati > Pseudomonadota > Betaproteobacteria > Burkholderiales > Burkholderiaceae > Cupriavidus > Cupriavidus sp. FW305-26. The sequence continues at coordinate 22,346 of NZ_JBYTAH010000070.1, read as the reverse complement.
GATTTCTTGGATGATCAGCGCTTCCCATTTCACCGTAACCCAGGCGTGGTCGTTCTACTAGCTGCAACTGGCAATGGGACGCTGGAAATCGCATTAGCAGATCACTTGCGCATACTAACGCCCCGTACGGCAACGCCCATGTTGGCGCCAATATCTTCGCAACAGACGATCGAGAATGGACCGTCCGCAGGCATACTCGCGCCGAAGGAAGGCACGTTGAAACCCGCATCAAGCTGCATCCAGGAGATGACGCCCTAATTTGGGAGTAGCGGAGGCGTACCTAGCTACGCAGACGATTCTGCGACATGAAAGTTGCCGGGCAGGATCAATCTTCGAAGCTGTTCTGATGCGTGGTGTCTGCGACACTGCCGCTTTGGCTGGCGGTCAACGTAAAGGCATTGAGATCTGGGGCCGCTCAGTAGCCAGTACTTTGAGCCCGCATCCGATACTCCAGATCAATGCGGCCACCTTGGTTGTCAGCGTGCTCGTACTGATGATGGCGCGACAACCCGGTGTTCTGGCGATGCACAACTGTCATAGTTGCTGCGGCGCGATCCGTCACTAGGGAATCGCCTTATGTGGACGCCTCCCGGATTGCAAGCCGATTGACATGGTGGTCGACAGGTGAAGGCAGCACGCCTATGTCCGGCCCTTTTGTGCAGGCCGCTCAGCCTGCTGGCCCATATGGAATTCGCTGGCGAGGTCCTCATCTGATCATCGAGCGTTGCTGCTCACATTCCCTATCGGGTTTTCCTCGCCCCGGTCCAACCTGTTAGCCATCATGCGATCAATGCTTGCGCTCCTTGAGAAGAAGTCAGTTCAGGCGGGCCACGCACCTGGCTATGCAGCCATGGCGGGTGCCGTGTATCTCGTATCCCTTGCTAGCACCGCCCAGATGGTCCGGGCGAGTTTGTTGGCTACGGCAGCCACCACTACATTGAAAGGACGTCGCTGAAGCAATCCGTCGAGCCAGGCGGTTCATGCGCCTTTGATGATCACCGATCTGGCGCCGTGTATGAGTAGGGTGCGCAGGTAGGTGTCACCTCGCTTGCTAATGCCAAGCTGGCGCACGTGACCACCGGTGCCCGTTTGTTTCGGTACCAAGCCTAACCAGGCAGCGAACTCACGCCCGGAGCGAAACGTTTTGGCATCGCCGATCGCAGCCACCGCAGCCGTGGCGGTTAGCAGCCCCACGCCAGGAATTTCAGCGATCTTCTGGCATTCCTGATTGTCGCAAAGCGCAACCTTGAGCCGACGTTCCAGCACAGCGATTTCCTTGTCGGTTGCCTGCACGCGTGCCCATTGCTCTCGTAGGCTGTCGATCAGTATGGCTGGCAAGCGATTCGCGATCTTGGCAAGCGCACCAGAAATTTTTTCGGCAAATTCCCGATATCCTTCCGGAAGGACTTCACCAAACTCATAGAGTAAGCCGCGCAATGCGTTCGTCTGCATGATCCGGAACTTCATCAGTTGAGCCCGGATGCGGTGCAGCGCCAGAATGGTCTGTTGCTGCTCGCTCTTGATCGCAACAAACCGCGCCTCGGGCTGCTGGACTGCTGTCCAGATAGCTCTGGCATCGGCAGCGTCGGTTTTATTACGCAACACAAAGGGACGAACCGATCGCACAGAGATGAGCTTCACTTCGTGGCCGAGCTTCTGCAGTTCTCGTGCCCAATGGTGGGCGCTGCCGCAAGCTTCGATGGCAATGAGTGAACGCTCCCGCTGAGCAAGGAAGTCGGTGACCTGGCTCCGCTTCAACTTGATGCGCTCGATTTCACCAGTGTTGGCATTCACCGCATGAAGTTGGAAGACATGCTTGGCAATATCCATGCCGATGACGGTAAGCTTCATTTTGGATCGTCCCGATCAGGGTCGTTTGCAATCGACACCTCCACTTTGGCATAGGGATGCCATGGCAGCGAGGACCCTTACAGTTACTCTTGCAGGTAAGCGGCGCCCCGTTGCCGGGGGGAGGCGTCCATACCGTCTGATTAAATCAGTGCGCGAGTCATCGAGGCATTGGGTGAGCGCGTTGTCATGAGCGTGTCCATGATTCAGGTCCTGTGATGAAGCGACAGATCAGTTTTGCGGAAGCGGAAAGTCACGGCAAGAAGCGTGTGACGCGCCGCCAGCGCTTCCTGTCGGAGATGGAGAGCGTGGTGCCGTGGGCGCGCCTGATTGCGGCGGTCGAGCCGTACTACCCCAAGGGCAAACGTGGCCGGCCGCCGATCGGCCTTGAGCGGATGCTGCGCATTTACTTCCTCCAGCAGTGGTACGGGCTGTCGGACGAGGCACTGGAAGACGCGCTGTACGACAGCATGGCGATGCGGGCGTTTGCCGGGATCGACCTGGCAGTCGAGGCGGTGCCAGACGCGACCACGCTGCTGAAGTTTCGCCGCCTGCTCGTCGAGCATGAACTGACGCGAAAGCTGTTCGACGAGATCGGCATCATGCTGTGCGAGCGGGGACTGATGATGAAGGAAGGCACGATTGTGGATGCCACCATCATCGAGGCGCCACCGTCGACCAAGAACAAAAAGAAGAGCCGCGACCCGGAGATGCACCAGGCCAAGAAAGGCAATGCTTGGCACTTTGGGATGAAAGCCCATGTCGGCGTGGATGCGGCCTCTGGGCTGGTGCATAGCGTGGTGGGCACTGCGGCCAAGAGTCGGACGTGTCGCAGGCCCATGCCTTGCTGCATGGCCACGAGGAGCATGCGTTTGGCGACGCGGGCTACACGGGCGTGGACAAGCGCGAGGAGATGCAAGGCAAGACCGTGAAGTGGCAGGTGGCCGTCAAGCGCGGCAAGATCAAGGCGATGTGTGACGGAGCCGTCAAGGACTTGCTGATCGCCGTCGAGCGGGTCAAGGCACAGATTCGGTCGCGGGTTGAGCATCCGTTCCACGTTATCAAGAATCTGTTTGATCATCGCAAGGTTCGCTACAAGGGCCTGTTCAAGAACACGGCGCAGTTGTTCAGCCTGTTTGGTTTGGCGAATCTGGTGTTCGCCAGGAGGCTGTTGTTGTCCTCAGAGGGGAGCAATCCGTCCTGAGCGCGCAAAAGCGCGACCAGGAAAGGTGCGAAACGCGAGAAAGACGGCTTGAATCGGCCCATCTCTCCCGGATTGCGAAAGCTGAAGTCCTTGGCTTGTGCAACATCAAGCGCAAACCTCATTGATCAGCAATTCCTTAGTGACAACGGTGCCGCTCATTATCGTCACAGCAGCAAATTCGCCAATAAAGGACCTGCGCCAATTAGTCTCGATGGCAAAGGCTAGGCCAGGGCAGATCACCTTTGGATCCGCCGGCAATGGTTCGGGCAGCCATCTGGCCGGGGAACTCCTTAGTACCATGGCTGGCGTCAAGATGAACCACGTTCCCTATAAGGGAGACGCGCCTTCGCTCACAGACGTGCTCGGTCAGCAGATCAATGTTGCCCTTCCCACCTCGCTCGCGGGAATGCCGCAAGTCAAGAGTGGAAAGCTCAGGGCGCTCGCGGTCACGAGCAAGACTCGATTACCGTCACTGCCCGATGTGCCCACGGTAGATGAAGCGCTCGGGATAAACGGCTACGAAGCCGTTTCCTGGGGCGGGTTCATGGTCCCGAGCGGGACATCACAGGCCATCATTGCTAAGATGAACAGCGAGTTCAACAAAGCCCTTCAGGATCCGGAGTTCCGCGACAAGCTGATGGCTCAAGGAGCGCAGATCGCAGGCGGCACGCCTGAGGCGTTCAATGCGTTTCTTCGCGCCGAAGTTTCGAAGTGGAAGCGAGTGGCAGATTCAGCAAAGGTCCGGCTCGACTAGCCTCACCAGGGATGTCGATCCGTCGTCGGGAACCCCCCGACGACGGAAACTGCTTTCGACTACCAATCGTTACAATGGATGGCAGACGGCCGACATTCCGGCTGAAGATAACATCTGACCCGATATGGTGAATGTCAAGCAAGTCGCCCTCCTCGCCGGCGTTTCCTCGGCAACAGTCTCCCGTGCACTGACATCGCCGGATAGGCTGCGACCTGACACGCTGGAGCGCGTGCAGAACGCTATTGCAAGCCTCAACTACGTTCCCTTCTCGGCGGCTCGCGAACTACGTCAGGGGCGCACGCGATCGGTCGGCATAATTGCGCCGACACTGATGAATGAACTTTACGCCAAAGCAGTAGATACCTTGGAGGCCCAGCTCGACCGGCTTGGATATACCGTTCTGTTGACTTGCCATCGGGACGACAGTGAGACCGAATTGCGCTGTGCGCGCGCCCTATTGGAGCGTAGAGTCGACGGGATCGCAATAATCGGTTCACAACATCATCCCGAAGTCTTCTCGCTGATACACAAGCACGCTATTCCGTATGTACTAATGTGGGCCGTGGACCGCGAAGGAATGCATCCGACGGTGGGGTATGACAACCGCTTGGCTATGCGCAGGCTAACCACCTACTTAGTCAAACAAGGACACCGGCAGTTTGCAGTGCTCCCAGGTCCTCTCGAAACTCAGTTTCTATCGTCTCAACGGCTTCTGGGGATCCGAGACGTCCTCAGCGAGAACGACATTTCCTTACCCGATAACCGCATTTTTCCGACCCCTTACGATGCATCTGCTGTGCGACAAGCGGTGCGCGTCTGCCTGCAGCGCAAGGACTTGCTGTTGCATCGGGAACAGCCGACCGCCCTGATATGCATCAATGACTTCATTGCTGTGGCGGCGATCGCGGAGTGCCGCACATTGGGACTTTCGGTTCCGAGCGACATCTCTGTCACAGGCTTCGGCGACTGGCAGATGGCGGAACTGGTAACACCCGCGCTAACGACAGTGCACTCGAATCCCGTTCTGATTGGCGAGCTTACTTCGCGCAACTTGATTGAGCAGATCGAAGGAGGAGCCAAAAACATCCAGACCGAGTTCGAGCCTGACCTAGTAATTCGCGAAAGTACTGCGCCACCTCGATAATAGATGGCGGCCTCAAATCAAAAGTGCAACACCTTGCCATCATGCATTACTGTCCTGATCGTCCCAAGACTTCCCATAGCCGCATGATTTCGCGAGCCTTGGTCTGACGGTCGATGACGTCCGCTTTTCCATCGAGGCCCATCGCCTCACGAGGGAATTCCGCACATCCTGCCGGTGCAAGTTGGACGATCGAGATGCCCTTTCAAAACGGCATAAAGCTGCCTTGCGGCAGCGACGCGTTCTTGTGGCGTTGTTGCTTGTGACACGATCCCGTTCCCCTTTGATGCAGTGGGTAGGATTTTATCGCGCGAGACCTATGTGCCACACGGGCAAATGGGGCACGAAGCAACTGTAGGCGCAGGCAGGACATGGTTCCAGATGGATCGCGGCGATCCAATCGGGTTACATGGCGGTTACATAGACCGCAAAATGCACAAGGGTTTACAGGAAAACCCCTGTAAACCCTTGATTTTATTGGTGCGGCTGCAGGGCTCGAACGCGCCGCCCGATTTCCCGACACAGCGCCGGCAGCGCCACTATGGATTCAAAGATCCATCGCGCAGGCAGCCCAATGAGGCCCGCCACATCAGCTCGATTCGGTCTGTGCAACTTGCGCAATTTGCTCCTTCAGCCATTGCAGACCAGACATGTGTTGTTGTTGACGGTGCCATATCAAGCTGACCTGCACCGCAGGCGTTTCGAAAGGAAGATCCGCGAGCTGCAAGCCATAGTTGTGCACGAAATGCCTGGCCAAGTGCCAGGGCACGGTACCCAGCAAATCGGTGCTGGCGACGATGGCTGGAATGGTCAGGTAGTGCGGAACTTGCAACTGCACATGGCGCTGCACTTTGGCCGAGCCCAGGACGATCTCGAGCGGACTGCCGCGGCCGGCCCGCGGCAGGAGCGAGACGTGCTGTGCGGCCAGATACGCCGTCTTGTCGAGGCCTTCCTTGAATGCAGGGTGGCCCGGTCGGCCGATAACTGCGAGGCGCTCTTCGTGAATCGGTTGGTAGAGCAAATCGGCGTCGTCGAAGTACAGGTAATCAATCGCCAAGTCCAGATCTCCGCTGGCCAGCCGCTGCGGGATCAGGGCACCTTCGTCCGACAGTACCTGCAGCTTCACCTGCGGCGCCAGCGCCATCAGCCGGGTCATCAGGCTCGGTAACAGCCGTAGCTGCCCATAGTCATTCATCGACAGTCGGAAGGTTCGCTCCGTGTCCGGCTGAAAACTCTCTTGAACGGCAAGCCCTGCCTGCAGCAAGCGCAGGGCTTGCCGTACCGGCACGTGCAGCGTCATCGCCCCGGCAGTGGGCTCGAGTCCCTTAGCGGTACGGCGGAAAAGAGGTTGCCCCAGTTGCTCGCGCAGACGACTGAGAGCATTGCTCACCGCCGGCTGGCTCTTGTGCAGTCGCTCGGCCGCGCGTGACAGGTTGCGCTCCTGCATCAGCATGTCGAACACGAAGAGGAGATTGAGATCAATCTGCTGCAAATTCTGATTCATCAATAATTCTCATCATCAATATCCATTGGAATGAAAATGATCGCACCAATAGACTACAACACCAAGCGACCTACTGGCGCCAGACGTCAGAAAGGTCCGCGGGGGCTTGGCGGAACTGGCCACGTATCGCGAGCCCGACAGCGCAACAGTCTTTGAGAGCCGATCATGTCTTTTGATACCCAAACCTTCCGGAAGAAATACCGGGCGAACATTTCGCCTTACTACAACCCCTGGCTGCATGCTGGCTTCGTTCTTGTTTTCGGCGTGACCTTGATCCTCTTCTTGCTGAACAAGTTGGACCACGTCAGCGCGGTGGAGTGGCTAACTGTGCCGGCGACCTTAATTTTCTACAGCAGGGGCGAGTACCGCACCCATAAGGGTCTCGGGCACAACAAGAAGCGATTCGCGAAGGCGTTCTACCAGCGCCACACGGGCGACCATCATAGTTTTTTCGCAGATGACCAGATGCGCTACGAGTTCGCCAAGGACTGGCGGGTGATTCTGTTCCCGGCATGGCTGATCGTTGTCTACAGCATTGGCGCGCTGCTCGCTTGGTCGATCATCGGCCTGGTCAATGCGAACGTCGCTGCGCTGTTTGCCGCCACGCTACTGGGCGGTTATCTCAGCTACGAGATCTTTCATGCCTGCGAGCACCTCCCGCCGCAGAATCCGATCTGTCGCCTGCCGTGGATTCGCCACATGCGGCGGTTGCATGAATTGCATCACCGCCGTGACCTGATGCAGACCAAGAACTTCGCCGTAGTGTTTCCACTGTGGGACTGGATCTATGGAACCCTTCATTGGGAGCCCGAAGAAGCAAGCGAGAGCCTGGTCCCCACCGTCAAGATGCAGCATTCCATTGATATCGCCCGGACGCCAAGCCAGGTACTGGCCTACGTGAGTACTCCGCTTCGTTGGCATGAGTGGCATCCTTACCACGTAGCGGTCACCGGGCAGGGAGGGTCGCTGCCGGTTGGGAGCCACTTTGCGTACGTCGGCGGCCGTGCAGGCAAGTTGCAGTGGGAAGTCGTGGAAAGTCTTCCGGATCGGCTCTGGCGAACCCGGGCCCGTGGCAACCGGGGTCTTGAGATGTTCGTCACGTATGAGTGCATCGGCACAGCCACTGGCACGCGCTTCGTGCGGACGCTGGAGTATCGGTTTTCCAGTGTGGTGGCCCGCATGGCTGATCGGCTGGTTTTGCGTAAGCGAATCGAGCGCGACTCTGTTGCCTTGCTTCACAAGCTGCGCAGCGTCTCCGAGAGCGTTCTTCCCGCGGCAGAAATGGATTGTGCTTCCAAACAGGCGACATGAAGGGCATGGGGGCATGCAGGCTCCACCGCGCGTGTCGGCCTGAATCGCCCCGGCTTTCGAGGAGGCCAGTTGGTTTGAGTTGAGGCTGCCACAGCTGCGTCGACGGGATTCAGAACCAGGCAGTCGAAGCAGTATGGGAGCTGATCTCGGTCTGACACCCACGCCATAGGTGTTTGAAGTGCCTCGAGCCTTGGCATACCAATATGAGTCAGCATCGCAAGGCGGCACAGTGCCTGCTCGTCCATCGGGGGAAATAGCAGCCAGCCAGAATTGGTCAACGCCGGAAACGCACCAAGGTCGCCAATCTGCCACAACTGGTCAACACTGATCTGATACCTTGCGGCCAGGCGACCGAGCCAACCGCCAAACGCTTCGTCATCGAATGGACGCGGAGCAACGGGCCAAGGCCTGACACCCTCAGGAGAGCAGGGTTCGCGCTGCATTCTCTATGTGACCCAGGTCGATGGCCTCCTTCCCATCCCGGATCGCGAGTTCTGCGGAAACAGTCAAGACACGCGACACTTCCCCGGTTAGCCCTCCACTTGCAGTCAGAATGGCATGTACGATCTCTCGCCGTGCGAGATTCGACGGACGTCGAAGCGGCAAAATCATCTCGAAGGCTGCGAGAAGAGAACGAAATGCCTCCGTCTCCTGCCATCTCGGCACCTCGAAACGGGCGAATCGACTGACCATCTGAGGATCCGTTTGGAGCGCCAAGACGGCGTCTTGAGTGCCAACGAGGACAACCGCGATTTTCAAGTCATTGGCGAGGAACTTCAGCAGATTCAGGGATGCACGCTGCTCCCGATAGCCTGCCAACAAGTGATGAACCTCGTCAACGATCAGCATGCGCGCCGAAACTTTTCGAAGCAGTTCGCGACTCAGTTTCTCGAGTGCTGATAGCCTTGCCGCGGCGTTGAAGGGAGCGCCCAGCTCGAAGAGCAATGAGGAATAGCGCCGCCGTGTCCGCCAACAACGCGCCGCACGCTCGCGGTGGGGCTGGATGCGCTGCCGCATTGCGGGCAGATCTGCGCAAGCCGTTGCCCACACTCCTCGCAGAACCTGGCTCCCGCGGGGTTTTCGAACTGGCAATTCGTGCAGCGCATCTCGCCTCCCGACTGCCTGTGCCTGCCACGCAGCCATTACAGGCGCAATCCGGGCAGTTGGCAAGGCGGCGCTGTGGCAACCGATGACTTCTGCCAAGCTTGGGGCGGCACCGCGCGTATTATCAGGCTTGAATTTGTTCGGTGGTCGGGAAAATCATGGATCTTCTGTTGCCCCCAGTCCGGGCGCGGAGGTCACGTGACCATCCACACTCACACCGTGGCAGTCGGCAAATCCCTTTGAGGTCACTCTGCGATCGCAATGATCTGATTCAATTGCTCGCAGGCGGCAGCAAAGACCTCCAAAGGCGCCTGCTTCCAGGGGTGGGCCTTTGCGTTGCGGGCTCGCCAGTCAAATGACTTGGGCTGATGGGCCAGAACGTAGCTGTCCTTCCCCTTCGGTCCCTGAAACCTGATCGCAAACGGATTGGTGTCGTTGTAGGCCGCCGTGGTCATCGGCAAGCCAATCACGATACTGGTCCGCTCATTGAACGGCCGCGGAGAAAGCACAAGCATCGGATGCATATCCTTCATCTCACGGCCGGCTTGCGGATTGCAGTCGATCCAAATGATGTCGCGTCGCTCAGGTGCCCATACCTTGCCCGCCATCAGATAGCCTCCGCGCCGACACGCTGCGTGGCCATGGCTTCACCCCCATGCTTGATAGGATCAAACAGAGCCAACTTCTCCGCGAGCGTGAGGGCACGACGTCCAACGGGCCGTACCGTGACACCAATCTCTTCGACCGAGACCTCGACTTCCTGACCCTCAGCGAAATGGGCCGAGCGGGCCACTGCGGTCGGAATCCGGACGGCCAAGCTGTTCCCCCACTTTTGGATCGTCAGAGTTGCACTTTTTCGCATGATCAAAGCCTTCCAAGAACGTTGATACAAGTCTAAACAAAACCACTAGAAGTTTCAACGCGTATAGACGTTCTACCTCGAACCGCACCCACAGCTTGCCCGGCGGCGTACGACGGGCGATTGATGCTGTCAGAAACCGGCGCTAGTTCCCCTTCTGTCGTAGCGCCCGAGGCCGGGATCTGGCGCGGCGTCGCGTCCGCAGGCGACCACATCGTTTTGACGGCAGAGGCGTAAGCGATCTGGCCCGGAGCGGTGGCCGCCCTGCCCTCGGGACATTCGCACGGCACGGTCATGGGCGTGGCGTACAGTCCTGGGTGAGGCCTAGCCGCCGGCACAAAAATAATTTACATTGCGCTTTAGTCAGCATTTCGGCCCGGCTCCGGATGGCTCCTGCTGAATATTGTTATAGTTCAAGCACTTACCGCTGCCTCCATGGTTCTGGATCCCAGCCTCAACGCCGTCACCAAGCTCACCCGCACCGAGTTTGCCGTGGTCCGTGCCTATGCGCAGGGCATGCGGCCGGTGGACATCGCCAACCGCTACTTGCTGGACCCGGATGAGGACGAGCACCTGAGCGAGGCCCAGGCGATCCAGCGGATCCTGGCCTTGCGCGACCGGCTGGTGCAGTTCGCCTTGCAGCATGGCCGGCCCGAGATTGCCGGCATGTTCGAGGCGCTGCGCGCGCGTTCAGGGGTGGGCATGTCGCGGCGGGTAGACGCCGTGTCGGCGCTTGAGCAGCTTGGACAAGGCTACCCCCAGCCCCAGCACGAGGTGTCGCTCTGGTTCAAGCCGAGCCTGGCACGCCGACTGATGGCCGCCGAGATCCGGCGGATCGAGGACCTGACGTCCTTGGCAAATCGGCGCGGCAGCAGCTGGTGGCGTGCCGTGCCACGCATTGGCGCGCAGTCGGCCGAGGTCATCACGCACTGGCTGGTGCGCCAGCGCTCGGCCATGGGCGCCGCGGCGGTCAAGGCCTATGTGCTGCCGCCTGCCGCCCACGCCCACCGCGACGCGCTGGTGCCCTTGGCCTTGGCCCCCGGTATGCCATATCCCGTGCCACTCGAGCACATGCTGGTGCCAGCCTCAAATACCGCGACAGGGCCGGGGCTTGCCGCCGATCTGGCGTTCGTACGCGGCTGGCTACAGGATCGTGCGCCACATACCCGCAACAGCTACCGGCGCGAGGCCGAGAGGCTGCTGTTGTGGAATGCAGCGCGCAAGAAGGGGCTTCAGGCGTTGGAGGCCTGCGATCTGGAGGCGTATGCGGAATTTTTAGCGGACCCTCAGCCGGCGGCGTTCTGGTGCGGCCCGAGCGGGGCGCGCGACAGGATGCACTGGCGGCCGTTCGAAGGCCCACTGGGGACCAGTTCGGTGGCGGCCGCGTTACGGGTGGTTCGGGCGCTGCTACGCGCAATGGTCAAGGCCGGGCATCTGGCGGGCACCCCGCTCATCCCAAGGCAAGCCGCCGCCGCTGCGCCCACGGCGCTGCGCGCGCCGTCCGTCCAACCCGACGCGGAGGCGTTCCTGGTCTGGCTGGGGGAGGCGCGCCAGGGCCCGAGGCATCGGGCTGCGCTGGCTGCCATACATCTGATGCGCGACGCAGGCTTGCCACTGAGCGAGCTGGCCGCACTGCGCTGCGCCAGTCTGCAGTCGAGTGCCGAGGGCACCTTCCTGCGACGCCCGGGTGCGCGGCAGCAGCTGGTGGCCCTTGACACGGCCGTCCGACAGGCCTTGCAGGCGCATTGGGTCGATCGTGGCTGGCCAAGCATGATGCCGCCGGCGCAGGCAGCCCTGTTGGCGCCCACGATACAGCCTGCCACCGCGCGCGGGCGCAACAAGCGGCTTGCGGGCGTGGCGGGCGGGTACTCGGCCACCGGCCTGGATCAATTGCTGCGTAGTCTGTGGCGGCGCTTCAGCGAGCAGCGCGGGGTCCCATCGGAAGGGTTCACGCCCGGCCAGCTTCGCACGCGCGCCAGCCGGGCCTGAGCTGCTAGCGCCTGGATGCCAAGGCCAACCGAAGCGCCGGAGGCGAAATCCCTCCCCCCACCGCGGGTCCATACAACACAAGCAGCTCACAGAAGTCTACTGGCCGACAATCCCGACTGGAGTGCTCGTAGACCTCGGCCTGCCTTGTCACTTGGCTTATCATTATCCGAATTTTGGAAAGTGAGTGTACACTTTGTATGGGTTACGCGGCATTGCCGGCCTGACCGGCCTAATGTAGGGAGGCGCCAACCGGTCGCTTGCTGCATCCTAGTCCGCCATGCCCCCCCGGCAGCTTTTCACTGGCAGGAGGGGTGCTGCGGCCCATCCTCCGAACGTGCGGCGGGGCTGCGTGTGCGGCGATCGGTTCGACCGTCAGCTAGTACGAATCTGGCACTACATCAAAGCTGCTATAGGGGAATAGCCGCGCGTGCATCCCCTGCCCGGTTCCACCACCTGCGTTGGCATGCCATGCGTTCGGCCGATTACTTGGCACTTGGAAGGCTGCCGATGCCAGCGGCATGGCCAGGGGTTCTTGCCGGACGGACTCTATCGGATGCTGACAACGACGCTGCTTCGCCTCGCGGTAGACAGTACCCTGCCGCTTGACGAGGCCGAGCGCCGTTTGCTGCGCAGGGCCGCACCCAATGCGCTGCGACCCACCTTCGCCATTCAGGCAGTGGCCAACGATATCCCGCCCGACGTCGTCCAAAGGCTGCTTGGCCAGGCATCGCTGCAGACGAGTTCGCTGCCTGTCCGCTGGGGAGAGGAAGCGCAACTTACAAAGCATCGCGAGCGGTCGTGAACCTCACAGGTCGTCGCCGACGGATCCAGCCATTCTCATTTCCAGCGGGGCGAGAATATATCAATGGGGTTACGTGGGCGCCGACGATTGCGATCGCTACAAGAATTTCCTAGCGCAGCCGGATGCGCTCTGGATCGGCCCCAAGACTTCGCTAACTGCAGCGTGCTGACGCCCGTTCGCCGGACCGCTAAAGGGGGAATCCCAGCGCTATGCGGTGCGCGCGGATTTGTTTCTGGTTGGCCGGCGTGCGCTATTTGGGGCGGCAACCCCTGGCTGACAGCGAAAGAGCCAGTTGCAGCACGGCGCGAGATCCCCTTTGCAGTCGACAAGGCGTTGTCTGGAGAGTCGTGGGAAGCCCTCGCGAGGCGAGACGGTATCCTTGGCTATGGCAGGGCACTCCTCGGCAAGCGAAGCAAATGGCGCACGGTGCGCCTGCCCACGCGCGTCATTGACGCATTGCGAGCGGGTTGGGTTGATGGCGTACGTTATTTTGAGAATCCGGGAGACCAGGAGCTCTCCCTGCTCTCCCCTGTGGTGAATGCCTTCTACGCCCGCAGCACAGTCAATCCACATTAAGCTAAGCGCGGAGATACCAGCACTGACGGGGCCATGGTTTTCCCCGGATGGGCTCTACCGAATGCTGTCAACGGGCGTTGCAGCGCATCGCAGGGGATACGACGTTACTTCTTCATCAGGTGGAGCGGCAGCTGCTACGCCCCATCCATTGCGGAACACCTTCCTCGCCACCCATGCGGTAGCCAATGATGTCCCGACAGATGTCCTTCAAAGGCTGCTGGACCATGCCTCATTGCAAACGACTTCGCTGTATGTGCCCTCGGAGAGAAAGCGCACCTTACATGAAATCGCCAAGCTTTTTGAGAGCCATACGTGACAACAAGGGAAGAGTGCAATCCCAAGCGAACAGGATGATCGCTGCCATAGCGTCAACAGGGACGAGCCAACCCGCGTAGGGTCGGGCTGACCAAAACGCTCTAGTTGTTACACGAGCCGGTAATCAAGCTAGAGGCCAGCGGGGTACCAGCCGGCTACTGCGCCGCGGTTCACCAGAATGATCTCATTGGGAACGTGCCCCAGCTGCAGCACACTTCCTCCCCACTAAGACAAATGTCCGTCATCCGACAGGTGGGATTCAGCAGAGGCCCACGGCTTCATAAGCGACGGGATACTTGGCACCGGCCCATCCGACCTAGCGCGCATGGCGCCAAACCGGCAACGGCCGAGTTTTCGCACCAGAGTCGAATGCGATGACTGGCGAGGCGTGTGAGCTCCTTTAGCATTGGGCGCGTAGCCTGTCCGGCGTCTTGGCCCTGCACCGTGGCCAAAGTTGCAGCGAGGCCGCCCTCAGCCGACAAGCCCGCCGACCGCGCGGTTGTCTGTTCCGGCGTCGAGATCTGCGATGGCAGTGAGGAGCATCCTCATGCTTCTATATCCGGCCTTCGTGGCCCTTTCTCACTGCGGCAAGAACACCAAGATTGTGGGTCGCGGCGGGTAGCTTCTTGTAAGGTCACCAAATTGTAGTGTTTCGAGACTTTTACAAACGCAAAATCACCGTCTGTCCGGTTGCGACGTCGTGTGCCGCTAAGCATAGCTACGCACAGTGCGGCTTGCGCACAAGAGGACGGAGGTTCCGGAGTGTGCCTAATAGGCACACGTTCTTGGCGCCGTCACAACGGGCATAACCACAGGATGACTAGCCTATACACCATTGTTAGGCTGCGGGAGCGGAGCTCGTCTCGGCCTCCAGATGACCTTGTCATTCGAACAATGGGAAGGTGGGCCCTCACTGTGCCTAATAGGCGCGCTCAGCGAACGGCGCCAGGAGTGCGCCTATTAGACACACCGACGGTAGGCTGCGGTCGAGGGCGAGTGGGCCCGGCTCTAGCGGCGCCGTCAGCAGACTGGGACGCGTCCACGGTTGCGCGTGCCACAACCTCAGGCGGACCCACCGTCCTCTGGGAATTGGGTAACTTAAAGAGATACCTTTCCTCTAACACGGTAGTGGACGCCATTCTGTTGCGTTGGGACGGCCGGGTTACGACTTCAACTCATCATTGAGTTCGTTCGCGCTTCTATCCCCTGTAGGGATTTCGGACACGCCATGGGCCCACGGGTAAGCATTTCAGCCCGACTGAGACGACAAACACACTGGCCGGTAACGGCTTTTCGCCGGACAGTACTTGTTAGGTTCAAACGGGGTTGACGACCAGAGTACCGACTTGCCCGGCAAGCGTGTGGCGCGGCGCGCTTGTAGGTTCCATTCGTCTGTCACCTTTCCCACGCAGCCAGCCGCAAAGCTGATGCCCATTGACGTCCTGCAGCGCCTCCTCATATACGCTCCCAACAGACGACTTCATCCACGTCCAGGCAGAGCGCGCACGCGGCACAGACGAAGTGACGAAATATCTCAGCAACTGAAGTCACGCGATACAAGTTGTGCCTAATAGGCACACCTCGCGCCACCGCCGATTATGCCTAGAAGCACAGTTCTGGCGGCCGTAGGCACCCTCGCTCTGAGTCGGCCTTTTAGGCACACTTAAGCCGTAAAAAAACCCGCCATTGGCGGGCTTCTGATGTGACTAAACTGCGCATCAATTTGGAGTGCCACTGAATAGTTCGCTGATGAACTGGCGAATCCGCGTCTCCTGGGAGTCGGATAGAACTCCGGTTTTGATTTTTACTGTAAAGTTCTTTATATCCTTTGTGATGCTGCCCGCGTGGTTCTGACCAGCAAAGAACTTTTCGATGGAGCGCTCGCGAGCCGCTGAGCCCGACACTTTTTTAGTAGCCAATGCGGTTACGGCCGCGGCGAGCTTGCCCTGATCAAGATGGCCCCCGACGACATCGGTCCATAGTTCTCTAGTTGCCGACACACCCGCCTCTCCGTGTTTCTTCAGGCAAGACGCCAGTGCATCTGCGGCGTTACTCCCAAGAAGACTTGGCTGCAGGTCCAAGTCATGCTTCACGAAATCGGGCAAATCATAGAAAGCCATGAACTTGTAAAGCCCTCGCCTGGACAAGCCTACCGCCTCCGCAAGTCGTGTACGGTTCGGGAACTCCTTTTCCGAACGTTGAATAGACAAGGCGATCTCGTAGTCGGAAAGGTCGTCTCGGCCGATGTTTTCGACCAAGGCCAACACAATCATGTCCGCGTCGCTGCAGTCGACGACGACAGCCTTGATGTTCTCGAGCCCCAACATCTTATGTGCACGCCACCGGCGCTCACCGGCCACAAGTTGGAAACCTGGCTCAACGCGACGTACTACGATAGGCTGCAGTAACCCAACCTCGCGAATCGATTCAGCAAGCTCTGTCAGCTTGAGTTCATTGAAGGTGCGCCGCGGCTGCCAGGGGTTGGGAACAATATCCGCAACCGGCAGTTCCGAAGGCAACCCCGTCGCCTCTAACTCTTGAACCCTCAATTGCGCGGCAGCCAATGCGCCCGCCATACCTGGCGCTGTCTCAGTCCGATTTGCTCGACGAGTGGCATCCGGCTTACGGTCCGCCGTTGAGCGGATGTTCGCCGTCTTGGCGAGCATTTGTTCGCGAATGTTGCTCATTGTGCAGGCCTCCACTGTTTCACAAACATGTCGTCAACCCAACGGCAGTAATCCACCAGCGGCTGCCGAACACGCTGAAGCGACTTGGCTTGGCTGTGTGAGCTGCTGATGTCAAACACCGTGGTAAATGCCAGTGCGCCGGAGCTCATCACTGAGCTGGCAGGCACTTCAAAAGGGGCGAGCCAATGCCGATATGCACCTTGAGCCCAAGTTCGCACCACAGGAGCTGCCGATGTGGGCCCATAGTTAACTCGCGTCAAGAGCACTGACACGAAGTCGTACTTCTTATCGGCTTCGAATCTCATGAATGACTTTGCGACATCCGAAAAGAGTCGCCAGAACGACAAGGAGCTAAAGAAGTCCAGGTTTTCCGGCACCATGGGCATGACCATGGCATCGGCCGCCATCAATGCGTTCAAGTTGAGGTAGGACAGCGACGGCGAAGTATCCAGAATAATGTAGTCATACTTCTTTCGCAGTGGCTGGAGACCATCACGGAGTACCTGCCAGAATTTGAATCCTGGCACCTTCATCTGCATAGCAGGGAGGTGGTACTCCGCACCCACTAGTTCCGTGTGAGCCGGAATAACGTCCAGGCCATCCCAGTATGTCGATTGCAACTTCGCTTCCAAGCCACCTTCGACATCCTGGTTGTAAATGAAAGGCAGAATTGAGTCATCGGCGAATACCTCCTTCTCCGCGTACAAGCCGCACAACTCAGAAAGGGACGCCTGGGGGTCCAAATCGACGACCAGCACCTTACGGCCACGCAAGCTAAGGCCTTGCGCTAAGCACATAGTCGTAGTCGTTTTTGCGGACCCACCCTTCAATTGCGAAGTGATAATAATCTTGCCTTCGAAATCGCTAGGTCCAGCAACCAGCGGGGTCTGGTAGATGTCCGATACTTGTTGGACCCAATTTCTTGCCTCAGCCAAAGTAAACGTTCGGCCGCGACCAACGGTCTGCCCTTCAGGCAGCACACCGTCGCTATTCTTCGCCATGTGCAAGACCTGCTGACGGCTCAAACCACACAGCTCTGCAATTTCTGAAGTACTAAACATCGGTGCCGTCTTACGTGGCCGCGGCGCAAGAATCTGGTCACGTAACTCGACTGCGTAGTCGGTCACCACATCTGCAAAATCGCTAATCTCAGCTAGGGTGACCGTCGGGTCTATGGGCATCGGTTGACTGATATTCGCCATCGCAGCTCTTTTTCCGAAATTTGGACAAGCGCAGAATACAGCAATTGAGCAAACGCGTCCGCATATTTTGTGTAATCCGCGACACAGCGAAATCACTAAAGTTTACGAAACTAAGCTACAAGCCTTTGATTTACAACGTTTTCGGAAGATATGGGAAGAGGTGGCGCAAACGACTCAAAGAACTTTTGGAAGTCGCCAAGGAGCCATAAAAGGTGAGAGCCAAGTCCTCTCACCTCTCACCTTAGCCGTGTTCTTTGGTACAAAATCTCTCACCCAATCCCGCATCCATCGCCAGCGATGTGCTGTTCGATCCACACTTCAAAGCTCAAGATGAAACCTAAGGTGAGAGTTTTTGTAAGCCACGCGACGCCTACGCACAGCATCAACAGAACTCCGAACAAAATCTCTCACCCGATCGACTGGTCCGCAGAGTTAGAAGCCACTTCCTAGAACCAGGGGGCTGTAAAAGTGAGAGATTTTGTGCTCTGCCAAGCCAATCAAGAAGCCTACGCGCGCTGAGGTGGCCACAAGCAGACCACCAGCGAACTCTCAAAACGAGCCTAGGTACAAAATCTCTCACCTTTTGAAGGCTTCATCGCTGTTCAAAAACTCAAGTGCGATCGCAGGTTACAAAATCTCTCACCTTCGGATAACACCTTGACTTCAGCGCCCGAACAGCTGCGGCACAAAATCTCTCACCTTCAATGGATCTCGCGTGGGACTCAGTCACCTGCAGCTCCCACCCATGGCGACCGAATTTTGACTGGCGTCTGTTTGTTTGTTTGTTTGTGTTGTAAACAAAGAAAAACCAACAAACCTACAAACAGAGCAGGGTGATCCTCATAAAAATCAAAAACTTATCAGCCAAAAGTGAGGGATACGCCTACCGCAAGGTGAGAAACTTTGTTCCCTCAGGTGGTAGTTGTATACGTCTAAAGGGAGAGATCGCGGAGCCGAAGGTGAGAAAAGAGACCAGATAGGTAGTTCAGGTGAGAGATTTTGATTCACTCCTGTGGACATCTCTCGTATACGCTTGTTTTATAAAAGCAATTTCAACCAGCCGACGATCGTGAGGTGAGAGATTGTGTACCAAGGTGAGAGATCATGTACCTCGGCCGACACGAGGCACCTATTCCAGGTGAGATGAGTCCACATTGACATCTCACCATCACCTGACTAAAGTCTCGTGCAATTCATAACGTAAACAAGCTGCCCTCTCAGGAATCCCGGCATGGCAAGCAGCGTAGCAAAGCGGGTGACACCACTACAGTACGCGCTCGACTTATTCGTCGAGATGGCGCCCGCACAGACAGCCATACATGAGGTCGCCACCGACAAGGATATTGGCTACCACAAAAACAAGGTCTTCGCTCGCATTGTCGGACTGGGGATGTCCGCTCGCCGGTTTGTCGACGCTGCGTACTTTATCGTGGCGCAGGAACCCGAGGTCAAGGAAGGCTACGAAGTCTCGCTAAGCTTTTTCAAATGGCTGATGCGCTATGACAGCAAGAACAGGAAACACTTTTCGAGCGTTATTCGCAGCGTGAAGTCGTCGATGCTCGAAGTGACCAGCGCACCCGTTGTGTCGGTGGACGCGAGCGGCCGTCTCCTTGAAAGCCCCGGTGCGGCACATGACGGCGACGAGACTGACAGCGATGCCCGCAATCCTGATGTCGATACCGTGCGGGTCTCAGACGAAGAGGGCGACTGGCTCGAATTGATCGGTCGGGTCAGTGTGAGGGACGGACGGATTCGATTCCGTGTCCCTGTAGAGCTTCAACGGCTCATCAAAGACCCGGAGAATTCGTATTGGACGAGCCTTCTGGTCACGTCGAAGTTCACGCTCATCTACGCTCGCGCCATCTATGACCACATCCTGCCCAACGTATCGGACGAGCGGACGGACTGGTTGCCCCTCGATGTTGTGCGGAATCTACCGGGCAAGTCATGGGCCAATAACGCGGAGTTCAAGTACTTCAAGCGTGACTACCTTGACAAAGCAGTAAGCCAAATCAACGAGCTTTCCGACATTGAACTGTCCTATGAGACCCGTGCGGGGACACCCCGGTCTAGGAAGAAAGACCAGATTCGTTTCCAGATGAAGCGAAAGGATGCCGCCCTGGCGTCCAAAGCGGCCATGCTTAATTCGGTGGCGCTCTTCCAGGCATTGGAGAAGGAGTTTGCACTGACTGACTCTCAGTTCGAGCGAATCGCGGATAACCGCAGCGTCTGGACGGATGAGAGGATTCAGCAGGCTATCGAATACGTTCGATGGCGTATCCGTTCCGGTGACAAGGTCAAGCGAGCATCAGGCTATTTGTTGGATGCAATCGCAAACGACTATCGCGTTTCCGAAGCAGACAAGGAAGTTGAGAGAGTTCAAGCCAAGCTCGCAGACAAGGCTAAGGAGGAAGTCGAATCGAAGTCTGCTGCGCAGACCGCGGTCGCGGCGAGCGTTGCAGCGGCAGACGCCGCCGCAGAGCGTCGCAGGCTGGAGGAAGTCCGCGCGGCTCGAGACTATTTTGAGAGCGCCGAGATGACGACCCGTGAAGACCTAGTCCGTAAGTTCGTCACGACGAAGACGATTGGGACGCGAACGATCGAGCGTCAAGGTCTCAAACCTGCGGACATAAACGCAAAGAACATTATGGAGCGACCAAATATTGCCACTTCATTCTGTTCATTTGTGGCCGGTGAGCTGAGGAAGGCTGCCCGCAGCCGTGCGAATAGTCAGGACAACGTTCTTTAGTGACGGAAAGCCGGCCTAACGCCGCGCAGCGTGGACCGCGCTCACCGGCATCAAGCGGTATCGCGTGACAAATTAGGCCACGGCGGCGTCCGCTCTATTGCGGGCCGGCCCCCACCAACCTCGGCTGCACGCATACAATCGCCGCACCTGGAAGTGCAGGTGCGCAATACTCAGGGCCGGACGCCGTGCTGGTTGCAGGCAGCGGACTCATAATCCGCCTCCGAGAGGACACCGTGGGTTCAAATCCCACCCGGCCCACCAAATGCGCAACGCCGATGCCCTCATTAAGCAGGCCGACTGAACATGTTGGAAGGAGGTCTGCCACCGAGGATGCCGCGAACTTGCTCAATAGCGGCCTGTGCCATGGCCGACGATGACCGTTTCGCTGACGACGGCTGGGCTAGGGCACGCGAGAGCCCAGTCGCAGCTCTGTCCATCTCGATCAGCCAGGCACGCGCTTGCTCATGCCCTAATGAATTACGGCGACCGTTGGCCTCGGTGATCACAATCGACGCCGAGTCGACCTCATAGATCCGACCGTCGGGTGCAGACACCCGTCGCCCACGGTATCGCTCAATGAGTTGGGCAACCTCCAGCCGGTCTTGTGCCGCCTGCGCGGCGGTTGCGCGCCTCTCGTCTTCTTGGGCCTTCCGAGTTTGGACGACATGCCTATAGTCTATGGGCCTTCCGAGGAGAGACTTGAGGTAGGCGAACAGCTCTCGTCCCCGGAGTGGACCAAGAAAGTGACCCGCTGCCGAAACAACGTCCGACAGTCGGTGGCCGGCCTCCCTCGCGAGCCGCATCAAAAGGAAGAGGGCGGACGTCGTCAGCTCTTGGTCACGCACGAGAGGCGCTAGATCAATGGGCACGGCCCGATCATCAATTTGCACAAACTCTCTCGGCCCCGAATGTTTCTTCGTAGAAGACTGGTTGGGGTTGTTTACGCCACTCACCGGTGCGAGACATGCGGAGCTGGACCGCGACTCATCGGAGCCCGTTCGAGGTTCTGGGTGCCCAAGCTCCCGGCTAGCGATCCCGATGCACTGTAGCAACTTTGCGGTGAACCCGATGCGCCCGACAACCTCGAGTTGCGTCCTCGTGCGTTGCTGCCTTTCACGCTCAATAAGCCCGGCGTCTTCAAGTGCGCCAAGCGCCCGATAGACAGTGGCCTCGCTAATCGCGAGGTGCTGCGCAATCGTTGCCTTCTTTATGAAGGCGAGCGAGGTGGGATCCTTCTGGTTCAGGGCGAAGCGGATGAGCGTTGCCAAGACTTGGCGATTGGTGATGTGCAAAGCGCGGAGCCCATCGGACTCGTAGACCAACGCGATCGCTCTGAGAATCCGCTCCGGCAGCCGGCCGGCATCGCACCTGGCTGGCTTGGCTTGCGAACCGTGGCTTTCGACAGGGGCCGGAGAGTGCGGCGCACCGCCACACGTTGTTGTTCTTCGGGCAATAGGAAGCCCGTCGAAGCGATATCTCATCTTCTTCGATCAATGCGCAAACTTGTGGGGAGCATTGACAACGAAGGGTGGGCTTCATAAACTCAGACTGTCTTGTTGTTGGACGAGTCAAGAGGGTTTTGAAGCCCGCTACGCCTTTTGTCAATGCCGATTAAAAGCCTGGAGCATGCGGACTCCAGGCTTTTTTCGCTTATGAGGATGCCTACGGGCTCAACAACCCCTCCTTGAAATCCGAGTGCCACCGCTACGCACAAAAATGAAGTGCCGGACGGCTATGGCACGCGCGATGGCAGGGAGCTCGCAACCATCAGACGCCACGAACGATCGGTTGCTTAATAAATCAAGTTAGCCCGGCTTCAACAACGAACCGGGACGTGGGGTTCTTCTTTGCCGTAGAAATCTGCAGCCAGTCGCGGGCGCGCGTGAGGGCAACGTAGAAAAGTCGCCGCTCCTCACTCTCCGGACTGGCTTCGTCCGGAACGATGGTTTCCTCGGCCCGGATCACAACAACAGCCGACCATTCGCGCCCCTTGGAGGCATGCATGGTCGTCAGCACCAAGGCGTCGTCGGCCGGCTCGTTATTCTTTTGGCGCAGAAACAGCACGCGTTCCGAGAATGGACCGTTCAGCCGCGTCAGGACGTCATATGCGGTATTGATAGCGCGCTTGCCCGGCTCGTCCGCCACAAACTTGAGCATCCATTCGCGCACGCCATCGAGAACGAGGGAAAGGAACTCGCGTTCACAGAGCGCTTGCCATTCCGCCAGCTTCTTCAGGAAGTCGCGATACTTGTCGACTGTTGATTCTGCGATCCCGGCCTGCACCAGGTCCTTCTTTCGCGG
>NZ_JBYTAH010000069.1:0-37424 GCF_058787975.1 Cupriavidus sp. FW305-26 | reverse complement strand
ACCCATGATCCCACCCGTCAGCACCCTCCACGGCCGCCTGAAAATGCAGCACCTGCGCCTGCTGCTGGCGGTGGAGGAGCGCGGTTCGCTGCGCCAGGCCGCCGAGGCGCTGACGCTGACGCAGCCCGCGGTCAGCAAGATGCTGCAGGACATGGAGGACCTGCTCGGCGTGCCGCTGTTCGAGCGCCATGCGCGCGGGCTGCGGCCCACGCGCTTCGGTCTGGCGGCCACGCGCTATGCCCGGCTGGTGTTTGCCGACATGGGCGGGCTGCGCGATGAACTGGTGGCGCTGGAGTCCGGCAAGATCGGACGCGTGCGGGTCGGGGCGGTGATGGCGCCTACACCGGGGCTGCTTGCCGACGTGATCCGGCAGCTCAATCGCGATCATCCGCGGCTGGAGGTGGCGGTGCACGTGGAGACCAGCGATGTGCTGATGCCGCAGCTTGAGCGCGACCAGCTCGATATCGTGCTGGGGCGCGTGCCGGATGGCTGGGACAGCAGCGGGCTGGACTTCGAGCAACTGGGCGACGAGGGCCTGGCCATCGTGGTCGGGCCGCAGCACCCGCTGGCGCGGCGCCGCAAGCTGTCGTTCGAGGAACTGACGGGCTACCCGTGGATCATGCAGCCGCGCCCCAGCCCGATGCGCGCGCTGATCGACCGCTCGTTCGAGGATGCCGGCGTGCCGGCGCCGCCGTCGACCATCGAGACCGCGGCGGTGCTGATGACCACGTCGTTGCTGGCGGACAGCGAACTGATCGCGGTGCTGCCGGAGTCGGTCGCCGCCTACTACGGCAGGCTTGGCGCGCTGGCGGTATTGCCGCTGCCCCTGCCGCGCAAGCTGGGGCCCTATGGCATCGTCACGCGGCGGGGCCGCCCGCCGACGGCATCGATGAGCCTGCTGATCGATGCGTTGCGGGCATTGTCGAGGTGAGCCTCAGCCGGGCATCCCCTGCAGCTTGCCGTCGAGGCGCCACGCGTGGCGTTGCGGGCTGTCCGGGCGCAGCGACGCGGGCAGCAGGCCGGGCGGCATGTCCTGGTAGCTGACCGGGCGCAGGAAGCGCGCGATGGCCAGGCTGCCGACCGAGGTGCTGCGGCCGTCGGACGTCGCCGGCCACGGCCCGCCATGCACCATCGCATGTCCGACCTCCACGCCCGTGCCGAAGCCATTGACCAGGATGCGTCCCGCCAGGCGTTCCAGCGCTGGCAGGAAGGTGCGGGCGGCGTCGTGGTCGGCATCCTCGATATGGAGCGCGGCGGTCAGCTGCCCCTCCAGCGCGTCGATGACGCGCCGCATCTCGGTGAGGTCGCGGCAGCGCACCACCAGCGAGGCGGCGCCGAAGACTTCGTGGCGCAGCGCTTCGTTGGCCAGGAAGACATCGGCGTCGGTGGCGAACAGCGCGGCCTGTCCCTGCGCAGCCGATCCCGCCGCGCCGCGCGCAACGGTCTGCACTTGCGCATGGCTGGCGAGCGTATCGACGCCGGCGCAATAGGCACGATGGATGCCGGGCGTCAGCATGGTCGCAGCCGGCAGCGCCCCCAGCCGCGCAGCCGCGGCCTGCAGGAAGCGCTCCAGGTCATCCCCCGCAACCGCCAGCACCAGGCCGGGGTTGGTGCAGAACTGCCCGGAGCCCAGCGTCAGCGAATCCGCGAACGCCGTGCCGATGGCTTCGGCGCGATTGGCCAGTGCGTGCGGGAACAGCAGCACCGGGTTGATGCTGCTCATCTCGGCAAACACGGGGACCGGTTCTGACCGTGCCGCCGCGATCGCCATCAGCGCCATGCCGCCGGCGCGTGAGCCAGTGAAGCCGACGGCCTTGATGCGCGGATCGGCCACCAGCCCCTGGCCGACCTCCAGCCCGGCATCGAACAGCAGCGAGAAAGTCCCTTCGGGCAGGTCCATGTCGTCGACGGCCTTGCGGATGGCGCGGCCGACCAGCTCCGATGTGCCCGGGTGCGCCGGATGCGCCTTGACGACGACCGGGCAGCCCGCGGCCAGGGCCGAGGCGGTATCGCCGCCGGCCACCGAGAATGCCAGCGGGAAGTTGCTGGCGCCGAATACTGCTACCGGCCCCAGCGCGATATGGCGCAGGCGCAGGTCGACGCGCGGCAGCGGCTTGCGTTCAGGTAGCGCGGGGTCGACGCGCAGTTCAAGGAAGTCGCCCTGGCGCAGCAGGCTTGCGAACATGCGCAACTGCCCCACGGTGCGGCCGCGCTCGCCTTCGATGCGCGCGCGCGGCAGGCCGGATTCGGTGGTGCAGCGGTCGATCAGGGTATTGCCCAGCGCCAGGATGTTGGCGGCGATGGCTTCGAGGAAATCGGCGCGCCGCTCGGGCGTGGTCTCGCGGTAGGCGTCGAATGCCTGCCATGCCAGCGCGCAGGCCTGGTCGAGCTGCGCGGGCGTGGCGCCGCCGAATGCCGGTTCGAGGGCGGCTCCGGTGGCAGCGTCGATGGCGTGGATGGTGCCGTTGCCCCCGCGGTACCCGCCGGGGTCCGCGCGGCGGCCGATCAGGAGTTCGCCTGAGATTGTCATGCCTTGTCCTTTCGATGAGATCAGCGGGCCCAGCGCAGCACCAGCGGATCGAGCCGGCGCGCAATCTTCAGCAGCCCTTCGCGGGTGGCCGGGTGCATCGGCTGCAGCGGATGACGCACCGCGTCCGATGCGATCACGCCGCCTGCCTGCATCAGCACCTTGCTGGTGGCCAGCCAGCCTTGCCGGTTTTCATAGTTGATCAGTGGCAGCCATTGCTGGTAGCGCTGCGCGGCCAGTTCGGCGTCGCCGGCCTGCCACGCATCGAGGATCTGGCGGATGCCGTCGGGGAAGCCCGCGCCGGTCATGGCGCCGGTGGCGCCCGCTTCCAGGTCGGCCATCAGCGTGATGGCCTCTTCGCCGTCCCAGGGGCCGACGATGGCGTCGCCGCCCAGTTCGATCAGTTCGCGCAGCTTGGCCGCGGCCTGCGGCACTTCGATCTTGAAGTACGACACATTGCCGATCTCGCGCGCCATGCGCGCCAGGAACGGCGTGCTCAGGGTGGTGCCGCTGACCGGCGCGTCCTGGATCATGATGGGAATGTCGATGGCATCCGAGACCGTGGCGAAGAACTCGTAAATGCTGCGCTCGGGCACGCGGATGGTGGCGCCGTGGTAAGGCGGCATCACCATCACCATGGCCGCGCCCGCATCCTGCGCCGCGCGGCTGCGCTCGGCGCACAGGCGCGAGCTGAAATGCGTGGTGGTGACGATTACCGGCACGCGGCCGTCCACGTGTTCCAGCACGGTCTTCATCAGCACGTTGCGCTCGTCGTCGCTCAGCACGAACTGCTCGGAGAAGTTGGCCAGGATGCAGATGCCGTGCGAACCCGCATCGATCATGAAGTCGATGCAGCGGCGCTGGCCGTCGAGGTCGAGGCCGCCCTGCGCGTCGAAGACGGTGGGCGCTACCGGGAATACGCCGCGGTAGATGGTGGGGGATGGGGTGCGGGTCATGGTCTCCTCCGGCTGCTTGTGAATTGGATCGGGCCAATATACGAGCCGCCATCCGGGCTGTATATTGAAACCTTTCCATCTGGTGATCGCTTTTGCGACTCACAGATTCCTTCATGAAATCCACCCTCGACGCCCTGACCGGCCGGTTGCGCATGAAGCAGCTGCAACTGCTGATCGCGCTGGACGAGCATTCCTCCCTGCACCAGGCCGCCGCGGCGATGGCGATGACCCAGTCGGCGGCCAGCAAGTCGCTGCAGGAGCTGGAAGGCATGCTGGAAGCGCCGCTGTTCGAGCGCTCCAGGCGCGGCATGCGTCCCAATGCCTTCGGCCATTGCGTGATCCGGCACGCACGCCAGCTGGTGGCCGACCTGGGCGCCATGTGCGAGGAGGTAGCGGGCATCCGCGCGGGCAGCGGCGGGCGCGTGGCCATCGGCGTGATCATGGGGGCGGTGCCGGAGGTGCTGGTGCCGGCGCTGGCGCGGCTGCGCCAGGCGCAGCCGGAGCTGGCGCTGGAGATCATCGAGGACACCAGCCTGCGCCTGCTGGGGCTGCTCGACGACGGCCACCTCGACCTGGTGATCGGCCGCTCGCTGGTCAGCGATGAACCGGCCCGCTACCACTACCACCCGCTGGGCGATGAGCAGGTCGCGGTCGTGGTGGGCCATGCGCATCCGGCACCGCGCGCGCGCGCGATGGGGTTTGCCGACCTCGCAGGTTATCGCTGGATCACCTATGCAGGCCATATGCCGATGCACGCGCTGCTGCAGCGCGAGCTGGACCTGGCCGGCATGAGCTTTCCCGCCAATGCGATCTCGACCTCGTCGGCCTTCGTCACCGTGGCCATGCTGCAGGGCGACCCCGGGCTGGTGTCGCTGCTGCCGACCGGCGTGGCGGCGATGTTCGTGCGCCAGAAGATGCTGCGCATCCTGCCCGTGCGGCTGCAGTCGCGGCAGCAGACTTTTGGCATCGTGACGCGGCGCGGCGGCACCTTGTCCGCGGCGGCGCGACAGCTGGTCGCGATCCTGAAGGCATTGCCGCGCACTGCGCAGCAGGCGGCTGCCGAGGTATAACGCCAGGTGATCGCCAGTTCAAAAAACATCAGTAGTGGCGAATCACTGATGCTCCTATAGTCTGCCCATCCGCGCCGCAGAGCCGGACAGCAAAATGACGGAGACAGCAATGAAGACATGGATCGCCGGCGCACTCGCCGGCCTGGCCACGGTGGCGGCAGTAACGGGCAATGCCTGGGCGCAGGACACACGGCCGGTGCGGCTGATGGTGGGTGCAGCGCCCGGCGGCGGCACCGACGTGATGGCGCGCATCGTCTCCGACAAGCTCGCCGCGCAGCTGAAGCAGCCAGTCGTGGTCGACAACCGCCCCGGCGCGTCCAACACCATTGCCGCGGATTTGACCGCCAAGGCGGCGCCGGACGGCAATACGCTGCTGATGGGCGTGGTGACCTCGCAAGCGATCGCGCCGCACCTGCTCAAGCTGCAGTTCGATCCGCTCAAGGACCTGGCGCCGGTGGCGCTGGTGTCGTCGGTGCCCAATGTGCTGGTGGTCAACAACCAGGTGCCGGCACGCGACGTCAAGGCGCTGGTGGCGCAGATCCAGGCCAACCCGGACAAGTTCCGCTACAGCTCGTCCGGGGTCGGCAGCACCCAGCACCTGGCCGGCGCGTCCTTCGCGCGGCAGATCAAGGGCAAGCTGCTGCACGTGCCGTACAAGAGCAGCAGCAGCGCGCTGGTGGACCTGATGGGCGGGCAGGTGGACATGAGCTTCGAGACCATGCCGTCGGTCATCAGCCATATCAAGGCCGGCAAGCTGCGCGCGCTGGCGGTCACCGCGGACCAGCGCTCGGCGCTGCTGCCCAACGTGCCCACGCTGGCTGAAGCGGGCGTGCCCGGCATCCAGATGAGTGCATGGTACGGTGTCTATGCGCCGGCCGGCACGCCGCCCGCGACACTGCAGAAGCTGGGCAGCGCGCTGGCCACGGTGATCAGGGACCCTGACACCGTGCGCCGGCTGGCCGATGTGGGCGCGGTGCCCGGCGCGCTGACCGCGGCGCAGTTCGATGCCTTCTCGCGTGCCGAGTATGTGCGCTATGGCAAGCTGATCGCTGAACTGGGCGTCAAGCTCGACCAATAACAACCCCGGAAGTCCAATGAATTCCCGTCCAAGAATCGCCATGGTGCTGGGCGACCCCGCCGGCATCGGCCCCGAACTGATCGCCAGGCTGCTGGCCGACCCCGCGACCGCCGCGCAGGCCGAGATCCTGCTGATCGCCGACCGCGACGAATGGCGCCACGGCATGCGGATCGCAGGCGTCGAGCTGGCGCTGGCCGAGACCGATGCGCCCGCCTTTGCCGATGATGGCAAGCCGCGCCTGTACCACTGGCAGCTGCCGGAGCGCCCGGCGTATGCGCGCGGCCAAGCCAGTGCCGAGGGCGGGCGCTACAGCCTGGGCACGCTGGCGCTGGCACTGCAGCTGGCGCAAGCGGGCCAGGCCGACGCGATCCTGTTCGGGCCGCTCAACAAGAGCTCGCTGCACGCCGCCGGCATGGCGCACAGCGATGAGCTGCACTGGTTTGCCGAGCAGCTTGGCTGCCACGGCAACTTCTGCGAGTTCAATGTCCTGGACGGGCTGTGGACCTCGCGCGTGACCTCGCACGTGGCGCTCAAGGACGTGCCGGCGATGATCACGCAGGAACGCGTGGGCGGCGCCATCGACCTGATTGACCAGGCCCTGCGCCGCGCCGGCATGGCGCGCCCGCGCATCGCGGTGTGCGGCCTGAACCCGCACAACGGCGACAACGGCGCCTTCGGCCGCGAGGAGATTGACGTGATCGCCCCGGCCGTGGCCGCGGCGCGTGAGCGCGGCGTGGCGGCAGACGGTCCGTTCCCGGCCGACACCATCTTCCTGAAGGTGCAGGGCGGGCCGTCGCAGCGGCAGTTCGATGCTATCGTCACCATGTACCACGACCAGGGCCAGATCGGCATCAAGCTGATGGGCTTCTCGCGCGGCGTGACGGTGCAGGGCGGGCTGCCAGTGCCGATCACCACGCCCGCGCATGGCACCGCGTTCGACATCACGCAGCAGGGCCGCGCCGATCCGGGCGCCACGCTGCAGGCATTCCAGATCGCCTGCCGCATGGGCGCGCAACGGCGCGCCACAGCCTAGCCACCACCTTCACCACACCGAATCCAGCAAGACCGCCCCCGGCGCGGCCGGGGAGCGTTCGCGCCAACGCATCGCCATCAGGAGCTGAACATGAAGATCACCAACGTCCGCGCCCGTGTCTTTGAATGGAAGGGCAAGACCGTGCCGCCGCAGGCGCATTTCTGCACCAACGCCACCGACATCCTGTTCGAGCGCGGCGACGCCATGGGCTCGTTCCGCTTCCACGGCTGGCTGGTGGTTGAAGTGGAAACCGATACCGGCCTGGTCGGCATCGGCAACTGCGCGCTGGCGCCGCGCGTGGCCAAGGAGATCGTCGACCAGTACCTGGCGCCGGTGGTGATCGGCCAGGACCCGTTCGACAACGAGTACCTGTGGCAGAAGATGTACCGCCGCACCCATGCCTGGGGCCGCAAGGGCATCGGCATGGCGGCGATCTCGGCGGTCGATATCGCGCTGTGGGACCTGATGGGCAAGGCGGTTGGGAAGCCCGTGTTCAAGCTGCTGGGCGGGCGCACCAAGGAAAAGATCTGGTGCTACGCCTCCAAGCTCTACAACAATGACGACCGCGACGCGTTCCTGGCAGAAGCGCAGCACTACCTCGACCAGGGCTTCACCGCGATGAAGATGCGCTTCGGCTACGGCCCCAAGGACGGCCCCGCCGGCATGCGGAAGAACATCGAACAGGTGCGCCTGCTGCGCGAGCTGGTCGGCGACGGCGTCGACATCATGCTGGAGTGCTACATGGGCTGGACCCTGGAGTACGCGCGCCGCATGCTGCCGCGCCTGGCAGAGTTCAACCCGCGCTGGCTGGAAGAGCCGGTGATCGCCGACGATATCGAGGGCTATGCCGAGCTGAAGAAGGCGAGCCCGTTCCCGATCTCCGGCGGTGAACATGAATTCACCTCTTACGGCTTCAAGGACCTGCTCGAGCGCCGTGCGGTGGACGTGATCCAGTACGACACCAACCGCGTCGGCGGCATCACCGCGGCGCAGAAGATCAACGCCATGGCGGAGGCCTGGTCGGTGCCGGTGATCCCGCACGCGGGGCAGATGCATAACTACCACCTGACCATGGCCTCGACGGCTTCGCCGATGTCGGAGTACTTCCCCGTGCACGACGTCGAGGTGGGCAATGAGTTGTTCTACTACATCTTCAAGGGCGATCCGGCGCCGGACAACGGCTACCTGCAGCTCGACGACAACCTGCCGGGGCTGGGCCTGGAGCTGAACGAGGAGTACTTCAGCCAGTTTGACATCATCGGCTGACGGGACAGTTGCCGGGTTCTGCCCGGCCGGGCAGCGCGCCATGTTTCACGACAATGCGCGCTGCCGCTTCAAGGCCGCCTCTTCTTCCACTCATAGTCCGGTGGCGGGTCGGCCGCGCCGGCCCGGCCCACGGCGTTGGGATTCTCCGAGCACAGCGTGACAAAGCTCACCGGCTCGCCCGCGTGCTGGCGCTGGCGCAGCGCCTCGGTAAAGTGCAGGGCCTCACGCATCGCATCGCTTGGGAATGACTGCGCGTGGGGGCTGAGCCCGGTGCCGTCGGCTTCGGACCAGTAGACCATATACATAAGGCTTCCTCTTCGTTGCGGCAGGCAATTTTGCAGGATCCTGCAACCTTCGTTCCCGGCGCCGGGAGTGTTGCATGATGGCGCGGGAGGCAGGCAAGGCACGCCGGTTGCAATCCCTGCATCCACGCTTTGCAAGCCTTGGCATGCGGCGGCACAATGATCGCTTCCCGACACCTTGCCGGCGCTGCGCCGACGCCGACCGCCTGCCGCGCCGCCTATCATGCCCGATCTTGCGCTGATCCCCGCCACGGCTGCCGATGCCGACCGGCTCGCCGCCATGCACGCCGCCAGCTGGCAGCACACCTATCCCGGCATGCTGCCGGCTGCTTACTTGCGGGACCAGGCCTACCCGGAACGGCTGGCCGCCTGGCGCGCCCGCATGCACAACGGCGCAGACGGCCCCGTGGAAGTCACGCTGGCCATGGTCGACGGCGAAGCCGCTGGCTTTGCCTGTCTGCTGCCCGAGGCGGAGCCCCGCTTCGGCATCTATCTCGACAACCTCCACGTGCTGCCGGCTTTCCACGGCCAGGGCCTGGGCAAGCGCTTGCTGGCCCACTGCGCGCAGCGCGTGGCCGCGCACTGGCCCGGGCGGCCGCTGTTCCTCTATGTGCTGGAAGCCAATACGCAGGCGCGCGAGTTCTACCAGCGGCTGGGCGGCGAGGAATCCGAGGCGTTCGAGGATGATTTCCACGGTCCGGACCTGCGGGTCATGGTCCGCCGCGTGACCTGGCCGGACGTGGCGGCGCTGGTCAGGCGCCTGGGCTGACCAGGGCAGCGCGTCCGGATCCGTCGCCGGCAAAACATTCCCACAGGAGTCGCTTCCGATGCTGCAAGCCATTGCTCTCGTTGTGCCAAGCAAACCATGCCGGGCATTGGCCGGTGCCGCCATCGCCACGGCAGTGCTGGCCGGTTGCGCCAGCGCACCCGACACGCCTTCCGTCGCCAGGGCGGTGGAGGCGGCGGCCACGCCGGCCCAGGCGAAGCCGCACTGGCAGCGCGTGCACCTGGGCACGGGCGCGGGCTATGACTTCCCGGTCTACACCAACCATCCACTAGACCAAGACCTGTCGCGCATCCGCGAGGTGGTGTTCGTGCAGCACGGCCTGCAGCGCAACGGCGATGATTACTACGCCGCCGGTGCTGCATTGCTCAAGGCCAGCGGCCGCAATCCGGACGAGGTGCTGCTGGTCGCGCCCAACTTCCCCGGCACGCCAGACCACGGCAAGGGCTTCGACGGCATGCCGCAATGGTCGGTGCAGGGCTGGATGAGTGGCGAGAACGCGGTCAACGCGCCGTTCACGGTCAGTTCACTGCAAGTCCTCGATGACATGATGGCCTTCGTCACCGACAAGGCGCGCTTGCCGCGGGTGGCCAGGGTGACCGTGGCCGGGCATTCGGGCGGCGCACAGATCGTGCATCGCTATGCCGTGCTGAACAATGTCGACGAGCGCATCCGCGCGCGCGGCATCGACCTGCGCTATGTGGTGGCCAACCCCTCGTCCTACCTGTACTTCACGGCGGTGCGCCCGGCCGGCGCGGACGGCCGCTCGTTTGCGCCTTACGACAAGGCAGTGTGCCCGGATTACGACAAGTACCGCTATGGCATGCAGGACATCGTGCCCTACGCCAAGGGTGCCAATGGCCAGTCGCTGTACCAGCGCTACGCCGGGCGTCAGGTGACCTACCTGGCCGGCACGGAAGACAACGACCCCAACCACCGCGTACTGGACAAGGCGTGCGGCGCTGAGGCCGAAGGTCCCACCCGCCTGCAGCGCGCCCGCGGCTACCTGCGCTATGAGCGCTACCTGGCCAGCCCCGGGCTGGTGATCCGCCACCAGGCCTATGAAGTGGTGGGCGTGGGGCACGACCAGGCACGCATGTTCGGATCGCAATGCGGTGCCAGGGCGGTGTTCGACATGGCGGAAACGGCCAACCCCGACGGCGCCGCCTGCCGCGCGCCGCAGCTCTGATTCCGCCGGCCAAGAAAAAACCCGCGAATCTCGCGGGTTCAAGTCCCTGCCCGCAGGAACGGGCTCGGAGGAGACAACCACAGGGAAACGGTTACGTGCCCGGTCAGCCCAGGCTGAATTTGACAACCTGTTCTTCGACGCCGACAAAGCGCACCAGCTGGCGTAGCCCGCTGGCGTATTCCTTGATATGGTGCCCGTCCGGCGTATCGGGCAGGCGGTAGTAAATGGGCGCCTTGTCGCGCATGGGCGGCAGGATGCCGATCGGGAGTTCGACGGCGTCGGCTTCCCAGGCCACGTCGCGCTCTTCGGCAAGCAGGATTCTTCCGGTCATGGACACACTCCAGGATTGCTGCAAGGTGCGGCCGGGGGCGGGTATGCGCTCGCACTGGATTTTCAATGTATGGAATGTATTGCATCCAACGCAGAAATGCCATTCAGCGTTTTTTAATTCTGTCTGCCAGGAAATTTCCAAAATGACAAATTTAACGAATGTATGGCATCTGCTGGCGACGCCGGTGACGACATCGCTGAGGGTGCTGCGCAAGGCCGGCATTGCGATACCATAGCGCCAGCCCCGCGAAGTGCGGCTACCGGCGCGTCCCGGTTCCGGGTCTGCCGCATCCGCTTCCAACCATTTTCCATCGCCCCCCGACGGGCCACTGCCCAGACGCATGTCGACCCAGCACGCCTTGTTGATTTCCCTGATCGAAAAACCGTCGTCCGGTTATGACCTGGCGCGGCGCTTTGACCGTTCCATCGGCTATTTCTGGCATGCCACGCACCAGCAGATTTATCGCGAGCTGGGGCGGATGGCTGACAGTGGCTGGATTGCCGCGGATGAAACCGAGGCGGCGGAAGGCGAGGCCGGTGGCGGCGACCGCAAGAACCGCAAGAAGGTCTACCGGGTGTTGCCGGCCGGCCGTGAAGAACTGGCACGCTGGGTGCTGACCCCCGGCGCCAGCCTGGATCAGCGCGAGGAAATCCTGGTCAAGCTGCGCGCCGATGCGGTGATCGGGCCGCTTGGCCTCGGTGACGAGATGCGTCGGCTGATCGCGCTGCATCGGGCCCGGCTGGAGACTTACCTGGCCATCGAGCGGCGCGATTTCTCGACGCCGGACATGGACCGCGCGCAACAGCTGCGCTATGCGCTGCTGCAGCGCGGCATCCGCTTCGAGCAGGACTGGGTGGCCTGGGGCGAGGAACTGCTGCCGCTGCTGTAGCCGCGCCCGCTTGGGCGGCGGCTACGGCCTGCCAGGCCAGCTGACCGGCTGCGTCAGGCCAGGTCGACGGCGCGCGTGCCGGCCTGCTTGGCCTCGCCCAAGCCCAGCCGGCGGCGTGCCAGCGCATATTCCTCGGCAAAGCGGCGCACCAGCTCGCCTGCGGGCACCACGCGCTTGATTGCGCCCACGCCCTGGCCGGCGCCCCAGATGTCCTTCCACGCTTTGACGCTGGTGGAGCCGAAATTCATCTTCGACGGATCCGATTCGGGCAGCGCGTTCGGGTCCAGGCCGGCGCGCTCGATGCTGCCGCGCAGGTAGTTGCCGTGCACGCCGGTGAACAGGTTGGAGTAGACGATGTCGTTGGCGGTGCTGTCGACGATCATCTGCTTGTAGCCGTCCTGTGCGTTGGCTTCCTGCGTGGCGATAAAGGCCGAGCCGATATAGGCCAGGTCGGCGCCGGCGGCCTGCGCGGCCAGGATGGCGTCGCCGCTGGAGATCGAGCCCGACAGCAGCAGCGGGCCGTCGAACCATTCGCGGATCTCGTGCAGCAGCGCGAACGGCGACAGCGTGCCGGCATGGCCGCCGGCCCCGGCGGCAACCGCCACCAGTCCGTCCGCACCCTTCTCGATGGCCTTGCGTGCGAAGGTGTTGTTGATCACGTCGTGCAGCACGATGCCGCCGTACGAGTGCACTGCGTCGTTGACTTCCTTGCGCGCGCCCAGCGAGGTGATCACGATCGGCACCTTGTAGCGCACGCACAGCTCCAGGTCATGTTCAAGCCGGTCGTTGGACTTGTGCACGATCTGGTTGACGGCGAAAGGTGCCGACGGGCGGTCCGGGTGCCTGGCGTCGTGTTCGGCCAGCTCGGTGGTGATGCGGTCCAGCCATTCTTCCAGCTTGGGTGCCGGGCGCGCATTCAGCGCGGGGAACGAGCCCACCACGCCGGCCTTGCACTGGGCGATGACCAGGTCGGGGTTGGAGATGATGAACAGCGGCGAGCAGACCACCGGCAGCGACAGCCGGTTCTGGAGTTGGGCGGGAAGGGCCATGGGTGAAGTCTCCTGGGTATTTCGGTAAGGCGAAAAAGCGGTGCTGCGAAACAGGGTTGCGTCAGGCCGCGCCGGTCAGCACGTCCTTCTGGCTGGCCAGGCGCGCGCCCATGGCGGCGGCCAGCGCCTCCAGGCCCGAGCGCGGGCGCACCATGACTTCGAACTCGGCAATGCGGCCGGCGTCGTCGAAGCGGATCATGTCGATGCCCTTGAGCGCCTTGCCGTCCACGGCCGCGCTGAATTCCAGCGCCACGCTGTGGCCGTCCTCGCTGACAAAGCTGCGGTGGTAGCGGAAGTCCTGGAACACCTGGTTCACCGTGGTCAGCACCAGCCCAATCGCGGCGCGGCCGGGATAGGGGGTGTGCGCGACCGGCGAGCGGAACACCACCTCATCGGCCACGATGGCGTCGAGCCCGGCCATCGAACCGTTGGCCAGCATCTGGTGCCAGGCTTCAAGTGAGGCCTGTGCGGCGGGAATCAGGTTGGTGGTGGTCACTTCGGTCTCCTTGGCTGGCGTCAGTGCGCGGCGTCTTGTTGCGGGGGTTTTATGCAACCAGTTGCATAGTGGATGGAAAGGTAGCATGCGCCGGGGCACCGTGCAAGCGATGCGGGGCCTATGGTGCCGGCGCCCCGCCGCGCAGTGACGGGTTGTCTACAATAGGCGGGATCCCAACCCCGCACGCCGGCCCCCGGCAGGAGAGTCAGTGACCACTAAGCCCTCCGCTGCCCATCCTGAACAGGCTGCCTTGTTCGATGCCGACCTGGCCGCCTGGCGCGACCATCCGGAGCGCGCGTTCGACGGCTGGCTGGCACGGCATGGCTTCCGGCACGGCACCAGCGTGGTGTACCGCGCCATGTGGGGCAAGCTGCTGCGCTGGTCGGCCGAGCGCGGGCTGCCGCCGCTGAGCTGGTCGGCGGAGCAGATCGGTGAGTTCCTGGACGCGCAGCAGCTGCACAAATCGCACCGCTATCGCTATACGCGGCTGATCGAACGGGTGTTCCATCACCTGGCGCGGCTGCGCGAGGGCATGCACAACCCGGCCAGCCAGGCGGTGCGCGCCCATCTTGCCGACGGCGAGAACGATCCCACCGCGTTCCTGCTGCCGGGCGAGCGCGACCTGCTGGTGGCGCGGATACTTGGCCCGGCCGGCATGCCGGCCGGCGACACGCGCACCGCGGCATCGCCCACCCAATGGAAGCGCGCCCGCGATGTGGCCCTGCTGGCGGTGCTGCTCGGCGGCGGCCTGAAGGTAGGCGAAGCGCGGGCGCTGCGGGTCGATGCCATCGAAGCCGGCGCCCCCGGCCGGATGGCGCTGCGCATGGTCCGCGCGGACAACGGCCGAGCCTATACCGTGCCGCTGTTCAGCCTGGCCCATGCGCCGCTACGGGCCTGGCTGGCATTGCGCGAAGCCTCCGGCACGCTTGGCGGCCTGGTGTTTCCCGCCATGCCGGCGGGCCGGCCGATGCATGCCGCCTCGGTCTACCGGCGCGTGGAGATCCTGCTGGACGAGGCCGGCGTGCTGGCCGGGCGCAGCGAACGCGCGTCGCCGCAGACGCTGCGCAATACCTGCGCCGCCATGCATTTCGAGGCCGGCACGGCGCCGGCCGAGGTGGCGCAATGCCTGGGCATGCGCGACCCGGAGTCCGGCTGGCGGCTGCGCGCCGCCTATGAGGCCTGGCAGGCGCGGGCGGGGCTGGTGGCGGAAGTGCCGGGAAGCCGGGTCTAGCCCCGCGCGCCGGGCCGGCTGCCCTGGGCGCATCGGCAGATCGTGGATAATAAGCAGCTTCGCCGGCCTACGCGGCGGAAAGAGGTGCTTGCGCCACGTTTTGAATCCGCCAGGCCAAGGCCCGGCCCTGAATCGAATTCCGACACCGATTTTCCATGCCTGAAACCTTGCTCCTGACCGGTGCCACCGGCTATATCGCCTCGCATACCTGGGTTGCACTGCTCAATGCCGGCTACCACGTGATCGGCCTGGATAATCTTTGCAACAGCAGCCCGGTGGTGCTGGAGCGGCTCGCCACCATTACCGGCAAGACCCCGCATTTTGTGCAGGGCGACGTGCGCGACCGCGCATTGCTGGACCGGCTCTTTACCGAACACCGCATCAGCGGGGTGATTCATTTTGCCGCACTCAAGGCAGTGGGCGAATCGGTGAGCCAGCCGCTGGAGTATTACAGCAACAACCTGGGTGGGCTGCTGACGGTATGCGCGGCAATGGGCGCGGCCGGGGTGAAACAGCTGGTGTTCAGTTCTTCGGCCACGGTTTATGGCAATCCCCATGCGGTGCCGATCCTGGAGGATTTCCCGCTGTCGGCCACCAACCCGTATGGCCAGACCAAGCTGATGGGCGAGCAAATCCTGCGCGACCTGGAAACATCGGATCCGGACTGGCGCATTGCCTACCTGCGTTATTTCAATCCGGTCGGCGCGCATGAAAGCGGGCTGATTGGCGAGGATCCGCGCGGTATCCCGAACAACCTGATGCCGTATGTGGCGCAGGTGGCCGGCGGGCGCCGTGAAAAGCTGATGGTATTCGGCGGTGACTACCCGACGCCGGACGGCACCGGCGTGCGCGACTATATCCACGTCTGCGACCTGGCGGACGGCCACCTGGCGGCGCTGGGTTACCTGCGCGCGCAGGGCAAGAGCATGACCGTGAACCTGGGAACGGGCCGCGGCTACAGCGTGCTGGAAGTGGTGCAGGCCTACCAGCGTGCCAGCGGCAAGCCGGTGCCGCATGAGATCGTGGCGCGGCGCCCGGGCGACATCGCCTCGTGCTACGCCGATCCCGCGCTGGCCAACCAGCTGCTGGGCTGGCGCGCGCGCCATGACATCGACCGCATGTGCCAGGACTCATGGCGCTGGCAGTCGATGAATCCGCAGGGGTTTGACGCCTGACGCCCCGGGCAGGTGGCGCCGCAGTGTTGTGCAGGCGCCGCGGAAGACCAGAAAACAAAAACGCCACGGAATTCATCCGTGGCGTTTTACCATCTGCCGGATCGCGGGTTTCAGCGGATCAGGAAGTCTTCAACTGCCTTGCCCTGGGCCAGGGCCTGGGTCAGCCAGCCCGGGCGCTTGCCGCGGCCCGTCCAGGTATTGCCGGCGCTGTCGCGATAGCGTACCGGCACCTTGCGGTTGACCGCCTTCTTGCCGGCCGGCACCTTTGCGCCAAAACCCAGGTCTTCCGCGGTCAGGCCATATTGCTCGATTTTCTCGCGAATATCCGCGATCACCGTGGCTTGTTCGCGTGCCTTGATTTCCTCGGCCTGCTTCTGCAGTTCACTGATTTTCTGAACGATTTCCTGATACGTCGCCATTGGGTCCTCGGTTTCCGGTGGAGTGGAATGCGGTGGGTGTGTGCGGGGGTGAAAATGCTGAAAACAATTATAACGGGGTCGCCGCCCGCTGCAAATCCTGCCGGACTAATCGGATGCTGTTTTTGCGAAAATTCTTGGCGCCGATAATTGTGTGAACTTTCGGTGTCGTGGTCTGTCACCGGCATTTCCGTCGTCGTCGGCCCGGCTGCAGTTCCGGCCGCAGTTCCGGGTTCAGGCCCGCAAATGGTGCGGCCGTACGCAAACTGGCCCGGCGGCAGCCAGCCGCCGCCAAAATCAAATCGCCATAATCGGCCGCGGCAAGCCACGTGGCGTATATCCGACAGGCCGGTTATCGCCGATTAATTGCGCCCGCCACCGGCGCGGCGGCTCAAGTAACAGGAGGTCGCGCCGTTATCCGGGCAGGGCGGATCATCTGGGCGTCGATCCTGCCGGAACGGGGTTGGGGGTGTGCCCCGCGGGTTGACACAGTCTTCTTTCATCATGTCCTTCCACAACAATATCCAGATCAAGACCCTGCTACGGGGCGCCATGGGAATGCTGTCGCTGCTGCTGTTGCTGGTCGGCGGTGCCGGCCTGCACGGCATTTCACAAAGCAATGATGCCCTCAGGGAGACTTATGCCAACCAGCTCGGCTCCACCGTCGCGCTCAGCGAGGCGATGCAGGCCACCACGCGCATGCGGCTGGCACTGGACCGCAACGTGATGCAGGGCGAGCAGGACGATCCCAAGGTTCACGTCGACCGCTCCAAAGTGTTCGTGGAGGCATCGGAGGCTGCCTGGAAGCGCTATATGAGCCTGCCGCAGAATCCTGAGGAAAAGGCGCTCGCCACGGAACTGGGCAAGCAGCGCCAGGCGTTCATGGAGCAGGGCGTGTTGCCGCTGCAGGCGGCTTCGCTCGCGGGCAACCAGGAAGAGGCCCTGCGGCTGGCGAAGAAGGTGCTGCCTGACCTGCAGCGCAGCATGTCGAGCGTGCACGAGAAGCTGCAGAAGTTCCAGATGACTGCCGGGCAGGCCAACTTCGATGCTGCGCAGGCCAGCTTTGCGCGTATCCGCATGCTGTCGGTCGTGCTGATCGTGCTGGGCCTGGCGGTCGCCGTGCTGTGCACGGTCACGCTGAACCGCGCCATCGTCGCGCCGGTGGCAGAGGCGCTGGCTGTGTTCGAGCGCATCGCCCGCGGCGACCTGACCTCGCGCATCGCCAGCGTCTCGAAGAACGAGATCGGCCGCATGATGCAGGCGCTGGCCGCGATGCAGGCCAGCCTGTCGGGCATCGTTGCCGAAGTGCGCACCGGCGCCGATTCGATGGCATCGGCCACGCAGCAGATTTCCACCGGCAACCTGGACCTGTCGCAGCGCACCGAGGAACAGGCCTCGTCGCTGGAGCAGACCGCCGCCAGCATGGAAGAACTGACCACGGTGGTGCGGCAGAATGCCGACAACGCGCGCCAGGCCGGCGTGCTGGCCAATGAGGCCTCGCAGATCGCGCTCAAGGGCGGCGAGGTGGTGGGCCGCGTGGTCGACACCATGAACGAGATCAACGGCGCCTCGCGCAAGGTGGTCGAGATCATCAGCGTGATCGAGGGCATTGCCTTCCAGACCAATATCCTGGCGCTCAATGCAGCGGTGGAAGCCGCGCGTGCCGGCGAGCAGGGCCGCGGCTTCGCGGTGGTGGCGGGCGAGGTGCGCAGCCTGGCGCAGCGCTCGGCCTCGGCCGCCAAGGAGATCGAGGCGCTGATCGGCGAGTCGGGCCAGCGCGTGGAGAGCGGTACCCGGTTGGTGGCAGAAGCCGGCCAGACCATGGGCGAGATCGTCCAGGCCGTGCGCCGCGTGACTGACATCATGAACGAGATCGGCGCCGCGTCGCAGGAACAGACCAGCGGCATCGAGCAGGTCAACCAGGCGGTGACCCAGATGGACGAGGTGACGCAGCAGAATGCCGCGCTGGTGGAAGAGGCCGCCGCCGCAGCCGGTGCGCTGGAAGAACAGGCGCAGAAGCTCAAGAACGTGGTCTCGGTGTTCAACCTTGGCACGGGTACGAGAGTATGGGCAGGCACGGCCGCGACGGCTGTCGCTGGCAGCACCGCACGCACCATGTCGGTGCGGCCGGCGGCAGCCGCGGCGCATTCGGCAACCGCGGCGCCGCGTGCCGTTGCTGCCCGCCCGGCCGCGGCGCTTCCGGCAAGCCGTCCGGCGGCGAGGCCCGTGCTGGCCGTTGCCGGGGCCGATGATGACTGGAGCGCGTTCTAAACCACTGTCCCCACCATTGCCCTGTTCACACGGCGACCGCAAGATGCCATGATGCGGGGTTTGCCCCGCGTCCTGACCTTCTTCGCGCATTCTCTTCATCATCGCGCAGCCCAATGATTGCCCTGAGTTCCATCCTGTTGCTGCTGGCTGCCCTGCTGGGCGTGGCCGCCGCCCTCGGCGTTCGCGCCGGGCGTGCGGACCAGTCAGCCGGTGGCCGCTCGCTGCGCATGCTGACCTGGTCGGCGGCACTGTTATCGCAGCTGAGCGTAAGCCTGCCCGTACTGGTGGTGATGCTGTCGGGCAGCGTGCCGGCGGCCAACGACACGGCACAGATGGCGGCCAGCTTCGCCGCCGCAGCAGCAGCCACCGCGGCTGCCAAGCTGCTGGTGCAGTGGCTGCGCCAGGGCACGCGGCTGTGGCGCGGTGCGGCGCTCATGGCGGTCGTCGCTGGCGCCGGGCTGGTGGCCGCGGCCGGCACCCACCTGGGCCGCGCCTGTGGCGCGGGCTCGGTCTCGGCGCGCGCCTGCATCGATGCAGCCGGCCTGCCGCACCCCGCCTGGCTGGCGGGCGGGCTGACCGCGCTGTGCGCGCTGATGTTCGCCGTCCACCGCGCGCAGTCGCGTGGCTTGCTGGCTGCGCACCACGAAGCCGGCCTGGCCGATGAGCTGGTGGACGAGGCGCACGGCCTGCCGCGCGGGCACGAGCCCCGCCTGGCGCGGCGCGGCGCGCGCATTCCCGGCCGCCCCGGCCGTCTTACCGTGCGTGCCGCAGCGCGCGGGCAGGGCACGGTGGGCGAGTACAGCGTGGCAACGACGATGCCCGACCGCGTCGCCTTCGGCCGCTGGCTGGACCAGACGATCGCGCAGGCGCGGCTGGCCGAGAGCGGCTGCGCCGTGTTGCTGATCCATATTGCCGATTACCGCGAAGTCGACGAGGTCTTCGAGATCCGCGCCGACGATATCCTGGCCCAGGACGCCGGCGCGCTGGCGCAGGCCGTGCTGGAGCCGCATGACTTCCTGGCCCGGCTGGCGCGCGACGAGTTTGCCGTGGGCGTGCCGGAGCTGGTCCATCATGGCCGCGCGCAGGAACTGGGTTCGCGCATGCTCGGCTCGCTGGCCGAGTTCATCGCCGCGCGCGGCTTGCAGATGCAGATCGGCGTGAACATCGGCATTGCCATCTACCCGCGCGATGCGCAGACCTCGGAGGCGCTGATGCAGGCCGCGCGCGTCAGCCTGGCCGAGGCCCGCCAGAGCGGCTCGAACCAGGTGCGCCTGTTCAACAGCGCCGCCGGCGAACGCGCGCGCCGCACCCGCGTGATCCGGCGCGACCTGTGGCTGGCGATCCAGGACGACGCACTGTCGCTGCAGTTCCAGCCCAAGTACGATGCGCGCCGGCGCACGCTGGTGGGGGCCGAAGCGCTATGCCGCTGGCGCCATCCCGCGCTGGGCCAGGTGAGCCCGGCCGAGTTCATCACCGTGGCCGAGCAGTCGGGCCAGATCGACAAGCTCGACGACTGGGTCCTGACCAGCGTCTGCCGCCAGGTGCGCCAGTGGCGGGACGCCGGCGTGCCCACCGTGCCGGTGGCGATCAATGTCTCGGGGCTGCGCTTTGCCAGCCGCAATTTCCCGCAATACCTGCTCGAGCAGATCCACCAGCACGACATCCCGCCCTCGGCGATCACGCTGGAGATCACCGAGACCGCGGCGATGAAGGACATCGGCAAGTCGCTGGAAACGCTGGCCGAGCTGCAGTCGCTCGGCATCCAGGTGGCGCTGGACGATTTTGGCAGTGGCTATTCCAGCCTGGGCTATCTCAAGCGCCTGCGCGTGGGCACGCTCAAGATCGACCGCACCCTGATCGGCGGGCTCGACACCGATGCGCAGGGCCGTGCCATCGTCGGCTCGATGGTGGCGCTGGCGCACGAACTGCGCATGAAGGTCGTGGCCGAGGGCGTTGAATCGGCATCGCAGCTGGAAATCCTCAATGAGATGGGGTGCGACGAGGTGCAGGGTTACCTGCTGTCGCTGCCGCTGGATGCTGCCGGTTTTGCCGATGCCTTGCGCGAGCAGGGCGGCGCCTGACGGCTAAAGTTTGTCCGTGACGCGGCCGATAACCGGTCTGGCAGGCTGCCAGCGTTTGCGGCGCAGCCCTGCGCCGGCCCGTCCGTCGCCGGCTGCGCTGCCCGTGCTGTCCATCCTGGCGGATCAACCGAGTCCTGCAAACCGGAGGCGCCCATGTCATCGCCCAGCATCCTCGTCGTCGACGATTCCCCTTCGCTCCGTCGCATGATCGGCGCCTGCCTGCGCGCAGGAGGGTTTGACGTGACCGAGGCGGCCGACGGCGACCAGGCACATGCGCTCGCGGCCGGCGCCAGCTTCGGCATGCTGGTCACGGACCAGGTCATGCCCGGCATGGATGGCCTCACGCTGATCCGCAGTCTGCGCGCCACCGAGCGCTATGCGTGCATTCCCATCCTGATGCTGACCACCGAGCAGGACGGCAGCATCCGCGAACAGGCCCGCGCCGCCGGCGCCTCGGGTTTCCTGCCCAAGCCCTTCGATCCTGACCAGCTGATGCGGGCCGTGACGGCGCTGCTGTCCACCGCGCACCCTACCTCGGAAGGGTAAGGAAAGCCGGGCGTCGCCCTTCAGTCCCCCGGATTGCTGCCGTAAACACTGGTGGGCGAAGTCATGCCCCGGTGCCAGCCAGCGGCCTTGGCCGCAGCAGCGCCAGCAAACCAGCATGAGCCAATTTTGGGGGGCTAGACGATGAAGCACATCGACAAGGCAGACGGCGCGGGCGAAGAGTTCCTGGCCTTTACGCTGGGCCGGGAAGAATACGGCGTCGACATCCTGAAGGTCCAGGAGATCCGCGGCTACGAGTCGGTCACCCAGCTTGCCAACGCACCGGACTACATCAAGGGCGTGATCAACCTGCGCGGCATCATCGTGCCGATCATCGACCTGCGCATCAAGTTCCGCCAGCAGAACGTCAGCTACGACCAGTACACGGTCGTCATCATCGTAGACCTCAACGACCGCACCACCGGCATCGTGGTCGATGGCGTGTCCGACGTGCTGACCCTTGCAGCCGAGCAGATCAAGCCCACGCCGCATTTCTCCGGCGAACTGGCGACCGACTACATCCGCGGGCTGGGCTCGGTCGAGCAGCGCATGCTGATCCTGGTCGACATCGAGAAGCTGCTCAACACCGAAGAACTCGCCGCGCTCGAAGCGGTGGCGTGATCCCGCGGCAGCGCCAACGTTGTCCGGCCGGCGCCCCGCCTGCCGGACCGAACCCGCCCGGGGTGCAGCAACTTGCCGCGCCCGGGCCTGCAGTACTGTCATAGATGCGAAACAACCAACCCGTTACGCAGCGCGAATACAAGCTCTCCCCATCGGACTACCTGATCTCGCGCACGGACCTCAAAGGCCGGATCACCTTTGCCAACCGCACCTTTATCGAGGCAAGCGGCTTTGCGGCCGAGGAGCTGCTCGGTGCGGCGCACAACCTGGTGCGCCATCCCGACATGCCGCCGGAAGCGTTTGCCGACCTGTGGCAGGACCTGCAGGCCGGCCGCACCTGGATGGGCGTGGTCAAGAACCGCCGCAAGAACGGCGACTTCTACTGGGTCAACGCGACCGTGACGCCCACGCGTGTCGATGGCCGCGTGGTCGGCTACACCTCGGTGCGCTCGATGGCGACGCGCGAGCAGGTGGAAGCCGCCGGCGCTGCCTATGCACGCTTCCGGGCAGGCCGCGCGGACGGGCTGGCGATCCGCCACGGCGCCGTGGTCCGCACCGGGCTGCGCGGCCTGGTGCAGGGTCTGCTGCACCTGAACCTGAAGCGCCGCATCCTGTGGGCGCAGGCCGGCGGGATGGTGTGGTTCCTGGCCGCACTGGTTGCGGTGGAAGCCCTGGGCGGCGCAGGCGTGGCCGCGGTGCGCCCGTGGCTGTGGGGCGGCTTTGCGCTGGCGCTGGCATCGTCGTTCGCGGCAGGCACCATGCTGCTGGCGCGCGTGCACCGTCCGGTGCGCCACATGCTGGACTTTGCGCTGCGCATGGGCGCGGGTGACCTGACCACGCGCTTCGAGCACCGCAGCGCCGACGAGATCGGCGCGCTGGCGCAGGCCATGC
The DNA here is from genome assembly GCF_058787975.1 of Cupriavidus sp. FW305-26. Lineage (NCBI taxonomy): Bacteria > Pseudomonadati > Pseudomonadota > Betaproteobacteria > Burkholderiales > Burkholderiaceae > Cupriavidus > Cupriavidus sp. FW305-26. The sequence goes on along the minus strand of NZ_JBYTAH010000069.1, from coordinate 15,225 downwards.
AGACCATGCAGCGCAGCCTGCAGTCGGTGGTGCACGAGATCCAGGAAGGCATGGCCAGCATCTCCACGGCAACGCGCCAGGTGGCCGCGGGCAACAACGACTTGTCGCAACGCACCGAGCAGCAGGCGGCAGCCCTGGAGCAGACGGCGTCGAGCATGGAAGAGCTGACCAGCACGGTGCGCCAGAACGCGGACAACGCGCGCCAGGCCAGCGGGCTGGCGGCGAACGCGTCGGAGACAGCGCTGCGCGGCGGCGAAGTGGTGGGCCGGGTGGTGCAGACCATGGACGAGATCAACGATGCCTCGAAGAAGATCGTCGACATCATCGGCGTGATCGAAGGCATCGCCTTCCAGACCAACATCCTGGCGCTGAACGCGGCGGTGGAAGCGGCGCGCGCCGGCGAGCAGGGCCGCGGCTTCGCGGTGGTGGCGGGCGAGGTGCGCAGCCTGGCGCAGCGTAGCGCCAACGCGGCCAAGGAGATCAAGGGGCTGATCGGCGATACGGTGGAGCGCGTGGACAACGGCTCGGCGCTGGTGGGCCAGGCGGGCAAGACCATGGAAGAGATCGTGCAGGCGGTCAAGCGCGTGACCGACATCATGGGCGAGATCAGCGCGGCGTCGGCCGAGCAGAGCGCGGGCATCGAGCAGGTCAACCAGGCCGTGGCGCAGATGGACGAGGGCACGCAGCAGAACGCGGCGCTGGTGGAAGAAGCCGCCGCCGCCGCCGGCTCGCTCGAAGAGCAGGCCATGCGCCTGCGCGACGCCATCGCCACGTTCCGCGTCAGCATGCAGGCCGAGGTGCGTCCGCAGCGCCTGCCGGCCCATGCGCGTGCCGATGCGGCCCAGTCACTGGCACAGGCCTAGTCCGAATCAAAGACGAGGCAGGCGCGGAGCACCGGCCTGCATGCGTACAAAACGGGTGCGGCACGCCGCGCCCGAGGCTTCAGTTACAAGGGGGAGTTGCTATGCATTGGTTCAATCAATTGCGCGTCACGACCAGGCTGGTTGCCGGATTCCTGGTCGTTGCCGTGATCGGCGCCGTGATGGGGCTGCTGGGTGTGGTCAACATGGGGCGCATGGCCGACTGGACCGGCAAGATCTACAACGGCGACCTGCAGGCGCTGAAGGCCGTGCAGGACGCCAATATCAACCTGGTCTATGCCAGCCGCGCGCAGATCGGGCTGCTGTCGGCATCGACCATGGGCGAGCGGGCGGCCGAGAAGGAGCAGATCGTGAAGTCGCTCGGCGCCATGGACGAGCGCATCCGCCAGGTCGCTGGCGCTTTCGAGAAGGCCGAGGGCAAGGCACTGGTCAAGCAGTACCAGGAGCTGTCGCCGGCGTTCCGCGCGCGCATGGAGAAGTACGTCGAACTGATCAGCAAGCAGCCGCTGGATACCTCGCAGTTTGAAAGCCAGGTGTTCTCCGAGAGCGCCGAGCTGCTCAAGGACAGCCATGCGCTGGAAGCGGTGATGTTCCAGATGGTCAAGCGCCGCGACGACCGCGCCCGCAACAACATGGAAGAAGCGCGCAGCGTTTACGACGCGACGCGCCTGTGGATGCTGGGCCTGGTGCTGGGCGGCGTGGCGTTGTCGGTGCTGCTGGGCGTGCTGCTGGCGCGGGCGCTGTCGCGCCAGCTGGGCGGCGAGCCGGGCTATGCCGCCGCGATTGCCGCGCGCATTGCCGAAGGCGACTTCTCCGCACCGGTGGCCACGCGCGCAGGCGACAAGGGCAGCCTGGTCTATGCGATGCAGCAGATGCAGCAGCAGCTGTCGCGCATGGTGCGCGATTTCAAGGTGTCGGCCGAATCCATCGGCAGCGCCTCGCGTGAAATCGCCGCGGGCAACAACGACTTGTCGCAACGCACCGAGCAGCAGGCGGCAGCGCTGGAGCAGACGGCGTCGAGCATGGAAGAGCTGACCAGCACGGTGCGCCAGAACGCGGACAACGCGCGCCAGGCCAGCGGGCTGGCGGCGAACGCGTCGGAGACAGCGCTGCGCGGCGGCGAAGTGGTGGGCCGGGTGGTGCAGACCATGGACGAGATCAACGATGCCTCGAAGAAGATCGTCGACATCATCGGCGTGATCGAAGGCATCGCCTTCCAGACCAACATCCTGGCGCTGAACGCGGCGGTGGAAGCTGCGCGCGCCGGCGAGCAGGGCCGCGGCTTCGCGGTGGTGGCGGGCGAGGTGCGCAGCCTGGCGCAGCGCAGCGCCAACGCGGCCAAGGAGATCAAGGGGCTGATCGGCGATACGGTGGAGCGCGTGGACAACGGCTCGGCGCTGGTGGGCCAGGCGGGCAAGACCATGGAAGAGATCGTGCAGGCGGTCAAGCGCGTGACCGACATCATGGGCGAGATCAGCGCGGCGTCGGCCGAGCAGAGCGCGGGCATCGAGCAGGTCAACCAGGCCGTGGCACAGATGGACGAGGGCACGCAGCAGAACGCGGCGCTGGTGGAAGAAGCCGCCGCCGCCGCAGGCGCGCTGGAAGAGCAGGCCAGCCGGCTGCAGGGGGCCGTGGCGACGTTCCGCCTGGCGGCCGAGGATGCCCGCGCGGATTCGTTCGTGGCCCACTCGCTGCCTGCGGCGACGGCAGTGCCGGCCAAGGTGTCTCGTGCCGCCGGCGCGGTGCGCGCCATCGCTGCCGGCAAGCGGGTCGCCAAGGCCCTGCCCGCCAGCACGAAGGCCGCGGCTTTGCCTGCGGCGGACCATGCCGCCGCAGCCGAGGCGGCAGATGCCGTCGCCACGCAGCCGGCGCGGCTGGTCGCAGGCAGAGCCTCGCGGCCCGCGCTGGCAGCCGCCGACAACGGCGACTGGAGCGCGTTCTGATCCCCACTGGCAACGGGCCGCGCGGCGTCCCGGATGGCAAGGCTATGACGACCGAGATCAACCTGGCTCTGCCGCATGACGATGCGGCCCGTCTGCGCAAGGAATTCGAGCAGTTCGTCGGGGTCTCGAGCGGCCTGGACCGCGAGTTCCTGCCGCCCGATTTCCAGGAATTCCTGCGCGCGCGGCTGCTGCAGCATGACGGCCCGCTCACCGAGCGCGCGGTCTCGCGGCTGCTGTCCGGCGGTGAATACGGCTGGGCCCGCCGCGTGTTCGACAAGCAGTTGCCCAATGCGCTGGCGGCGCTGATGCGCGATGCCCAGCGCTTTGGCTTCGGGCTGGCGGTGCAGCCGGAGTGGACGCCGGACCAGCGCCTGGCGCATGCGCGCGAATGGGCGGCGCAGGTGCTGTCGGAATGCGGCGCCGATGCTGCCTTCACCGAGGCGCTCGCCACGCAGGTGGCGGCTTCCGCGGAAGACGTGCGGGTGCTGGAAGAGCGCATGCGCACGCCCGCATGGCGCCTGGCCGAAAGCCTGCGCCAGCGCGCCTATGACCTGATGTACGCGCTGCAGACCGAAGACAGCGAAGCCGCTGGCCGCGCACGTGTGGGCGAGCTGCGCGGCATGCTGGGCCTCGCCCTGGAGTACGGCTCGGTGCGGCCGGAAGAAGCCTCGCGCGTGCTGGAGCAGGTGGAGCGCATGCGCCCGGCGCTGTTCCGCGAAGCGCCCGACGATGTGTTCGACCGGTTGGCGGCATGGCTGCGGCGCATGTTCGGGCACTGAGGGCGCGGTCGGAATCCGGCCCCGCTGCCTCCGGCCATGAATTTCGTACAGGGATGACGGACAGTGTCTGCGTGCTGAACGCCACATGCGGCACTCGTCAATAGAGGAATCCAGCAGGCTACCGAAGGCGCTGGTCGCGCGTTTGCAGAAATGACGCTTGCAGAACTGGTTTGCGCCAGATCAAGTGTCAGGGATGTGAACTGTTACAAAATGTGCGTGCCCATGTATGTTCCATGCGACATTTGGTTCCCCCCCGCGTAAGTAGGGATTGGCATTGCGGGTCGATTGCCGATATAAACGTAACAGTCTCACTTACACTCTGTAACACTTGTAACGGAGTTGATTGCAGTTTGACACGGGCGTAGTTCCTTAGTCGTACGTTGTACCCGCCCAGCCGCATACAAACGATCTGGTCGCCGGGCCCGCAAGGGCATCGGTAAGCGCCGGACAAGCGGCCACGGTGGGTTTTTGGTAGCGGGGATAAATTGGAAAGCAGTGAAGTTCTCCAGGAGATCAGGGAGGTTAACCTCGCCTATCTGCTGCTCGCGCAACGCCTGGTGCGCGAAAACCAGGTCGAAGCCATGTTCCGGCTCGGGGTCAGCAAGGAAATTGCGGATATTCTTGCCAAGCTGACTTCCGCGCAACTCGTCAAGCTGGCGGCATCCAACATGGTGCTGTGCAGGTTCCGCTTCGACGACCATGCGCTTCTGTCCACTCTCACCCACACGGCCAAGAGTCATGACATGCAGCAGATCCACGCCGCGATCCTGCTTGCACGCCAGCCTGTGGAGTCGCTCAATTGACCGCGCTCCTGCAGGCCGAGCCGACCCGGAGTTACACGGCCACCTCCGTTCCCAGCCGCAAGAGCGTGCTCCAGGATGCGAACCAGACCCAGCTTGCGATCGAGCTGATCGGCCTGGGTGCGCGCCTGCAGGTGCTTGAAGCCGAGACCACGCTGTCGCGTGACCGGCTCATCCGCCTGTACAAGGAGCTGCGCGGCGTCTCGCCCCCCAAGGGCATGCTTCCCTTCTCGACGGACTGGTTCACCACCTGGCTGCCGAATATCCACTCGTCGCTGTTCTTCTCTGCCTACCAGTTCATGGTGCAGGAGGGCGAGACCGTGGGCATTCGCGCGGTGGTGGCTGCCTACCGCCTGTACCTTGAGCATGTTTCGCTGCTCGGCGGCGAAATTGTCTTAAGTTTCACGCGTGCCTGGACGTTAGTACGGTTCTTCGAGAGCAACATGCTGCAGCTGTCCCGGTGCACGTGTTGCGGCGGGCAGTTTGTCACGCACGCGTATGAGCCGCACGCGAATTTTGTGTGCAGCCTGTGCCGTCCGCCGTCACGCGCAGGGAAAGTGAAGAAGCTCTCGAAAGACGCCGCCGCCGTGCAGACCAACGCCTGATCCTGGTCAAGGTCCGCCGGCTGGCAAGCTTGCAGCGCTGGCGGACGGACCACTCTCCGTTCGCCCGTGCCCGGGCAATTGTGCGTGACTGACGCGCGTATTTAGACGGGGATCCGATCGTGCTAGTAGTTCTTGGCTATGTCGTCGTGGTTGTGGCGGTGCTTGGCGGTTACGCCATGACCGGCGGCCACATGGGCGCGCTATATCAACCGGCGGAATTTGTGATCATCGGGGGCGCCGCCTTCGGCGCCTTCATCGCCACCAATACAGCAAAGGCCATCAAGGCCACCATCAAGGCCCTGCCGGGCCTGTTCAAGAGTTCCAAGTACAAGAAAGAGCTGTACCTGGACGTCATGTCGCTGCTGTACGTGCTGCTGTCCAAGGCACGGCGCGAAGGCATCCTGTTCCTGGAAAAGGAAATCGCGGACCCCGCCGCCAGCAGCGTCTTCAGCCAGTACCCGCGCATCCTGTCGGATCCGGTGGTGATGGAATTCCTCACCGACTACCTGCGCATGATGGTCAACGGCAACATGAACGCCTTCGAGATCGAGGCCCTGATGGACCACGAGATCGAGACCTTCCGCCACGAGGCCGAGATCCCCGCCCATGCGCTGTCGCGCGTCGGCGACGCGCTGCCCGCCTTCGGCATCGTTGCCGCGGTGATGGGCGTGGTGCACGCGCTGGGTTCGGCCGACCTGCCGCCGGCCGAGCTGGGTGCGCTGATCGCGCACGCCATGGTCGGCACCTTCCTCGGCATCCTGCTGGCCTATGGCTTTGTCTCGCCGCTGGCCGCGCGCATCGAGCTGCAGGTATCCGAGAACGTCAAGGTCTACGAATGCATCAAGGTGGTGCTGCTGGCCTCGCTCAACGGTTACGCGCCGCTGGTGGCGGTGGAATTCGGCCGCAAGGTGCTGTATTCCACGGTGCGGCCGTCGTTCCTTGAGCTCGACGACCACGTGCGTGAAGTCAAGAGCCTGAATTAAGGCGCGCAAGCAGCAAGGGGCACCGTCATGAGCAGCGCACACGATATGCGTCCGATCATCGTCCGCCGGGCAAAGTCGCACGCCAGGCCGCACGGCAACCACAGCTGGAAGATCGCCTACGCCGACTTCATGACGGCGATGATGGCGCTGTTCCTGGTGCTGTGGCTGCTGTCCAGCGCCAACAAGAAGACGCTGGAAGGCATTGCCGAGTACTTCCGCATGCCGCTCAAGGTGGCCATCGTCGGCGGCGAGAAGAGCAGCCAGACCCCGAGCGTGATCCCGGGCGGCGGCCAGGATGCGCTGCGCAAGGACGGCGACACCATGCGCGCGCGCACCAACGAACCCAGCGACGAGCAGCGGCGCAACGAGCAGCAGGAAGCGCAGCGCCTGCGCGCGCTCAAGCAGCGGCTCGAGCAGATCATCGAGAACAACCCGGTGCTGCGCCAGTTCCGCCCGCAGCTGCTGCTGGACATCACCAGCGAGGGGCTGCGCATCCAGATCCTGGATACGCAGAACCGGCCGATGTTCCGCACCGGCAGCGCCACGGTCGAGACCTATATGCGCACCATCCTGCGCGAGATCGGGCCGGTGCTGAACGAGCTGCCCAACAAGGTCAGCCTGTCGGGCCATACCGATGCGGCCAACTATTCCAACGGCGAGCGCACCTACAGCAACTGGGAGCTGTCGGGCGACCGCGCCAACGCTTCGCGCCGCGAGCTGATCGCCGGCGGCATGCAGGAGGGCAAGGTGCTGCGCGTGCTGGGCCTGGCCGCGACCATGCCGCTGGACAAGGAAGACCTGCTGGCGCCGGTGAACCGGCGCATCAGCATCGTGGTGCTCAACCACAAGGCCCAGGCGCGCTTCGAGGCCGAGAACGCCAGCGCTGCCGAGGTCACGGTGGCGGCGCAGGCCGGCAAGGCCGCGCAGGAGATGCAGGCAGGGCTGGCAGCGGCCTCAGCGCCCGCGGCTGCGCCCACGGGCAGCAAACCATGACGCGCGGCCGTTGCGGCAGCGCCAGTGCAGTAACCAAGTGACTCAGGACGCCATGTCTGTCGATATCGATATCACACAGTTTTACCAGACCTTCTTCGAGGAAGCGGAAGAACTGCTCGTCGAAATGGAGCAGCTGCTGCTCGGCCTGGACATTGAGTCGCCCGATCCCGAGCATCTGAACGCGATCTTCCGGGCGGCGCATTCCATCAAGGGCGGGGCTGCCACCTTCGGCTTCGCGGCGCTGACCGAGACCACCCATATTTTCGAGAACCTGCTGGACCGCACGCGCCGGCAGGAACTGGCGTTGACCAGGACCATCATCGACACCTTTCTGGAAACCAAGGACGTGTTGCAAGACCAGCTCAACGCCTACCGCAACGGCACCGAACCCGATCCGGAAACGCTGGCGCGCATCTGCGCCGTGCTGCAACAGCTGGCGCAGGAAGCCGCCGGCCATGCCGGCGCAGCTGCCCCGGCGCCCGTACCTGTTGCCGCAACGCCCCCCGCTGCTGCTCCTGCGGGCGGCGGGCTCAAGATCCGCCTGATCCGGGTTTCCGCCTCCGACCAGGCGCTGCTGCGCGAGGAACTGGCCAACCTGGGCGAGATCACCGGCCAGCAAGAGGTGAATGGCGAACTGGTGGTGTGGCTCAACACCCAGTGCAGCGCCGACGACATCATCGCGGTGTGCTGCTTCGTGATCGACCTGGACCAGATCGTGATCGAAGCCGAAGCCGAGGCCCCTGCTGCTGCTCCCGCGGTGGTCGAGGCCCCTGTCCCGGCGCCCGTCCCGGTCGCCACGGCCCCCGCAGCGGCGGCGCCCGCCGCCGCGCGCGAGAAGGCCAAGCCGCAGGCGAGCGCCGCGCACGGCGAAGGCTCGATCCGCGTGCCGACCGAAAAGGTCGACCAGATCATCAACCTGGTGGGCGAGCTGGTGATCACGCAGTCGATGCTGGCGCAGACCGCCTCGGCGCTGGACCCGGTGCTGTTCGACCGCCTGTTCTCCGGCATGGGCCAGCTCGAGCGCAATGCGCGCGACCTGCAGGAAGCGGTGATGTCGATCCGCATGATGCCGATGGACTATGTGTTCTCGCGCTTCCCGCGGCTGGTGCGCGACCTGGCCAGCAAGCTCGGCAAGCAGATCGACCTGGTCACCTTCGGCAAGGCCACCGAACTGGACAAGAGCCTGATCGAACGCATCATCGATCCGCTCACGCACCTGGTGCGCAACAGCCTGGACCACGGCATCGAAACCCCTGACAAGCGCGTGGCCGCCGGCAAGGACGCGACCGGCCAGCTGATCCTGTCCGCGCAGCACCATGGCGGCAATATCGTCATTGAAGTCAGCGACGACGGCGGCGGCCTGAACCGCGAACGCATCCTGGCCAAGGCCATCCAGAACGGCCTGCCGGTGTCGGAGAACATCACCGACGAGGAAGTCTGGCAGCTGATCTTCGCGCCGGGTTTCTCCACTGCCGAGGTCGTCACCGACGTGTCGGGCCGCGGCGTTGGCATGGACGTGGTCAAGCGCAATATCCAGGAGATGGGCGGCCACGTCCAGATCAGCTCGCGCCCGGGCCTGGGCACCACCATCCGCATCGTGCTGCCGCTGACGCTGGCGATCCTGGACGGCATGTCGGTCAAGGTGGGCGAAGAGACCTTCATCCTGCCGCTGAACTGCGTGATGGAGTCGCTGCAGCCCAAGGCCGAGGATGTCCACACCGCCGCCAACTCCGATCGCGTCATGCACGTGCGCGGCGAATACCTGCCGCTGCTGGAAATGCACCGCGTCTTCAACGTCGCCGACGCGCTGCAAGAGCCGACGCATGGCATTGCCGTGATCCTGCAGGCCGAAGGCAAGCGCTTTGCGCTGCTGGTGGACCAGCTGATCGGCCAGCACCAGGTGGTGCTGAAGAACCTGGAAACCAACTATCGCAAGGTGCCGTGCATCTCGGCGGCGACCATCCTTGGCGACGGCAGCGTGGCGCTGATCGTCGATGTCGGCGCGCTGCAGCGCACCGGCGTGCGCCGGCAGGAACCGGCGCTGGCGCAGTAACCGACCAAACACAGGAGAACTAGACATCATGGCCGGCATCGGACACATCGATACCCCCGGAAGCGACGCTTCGGGCCAGGAGTTCCTGGTCTTCACGCTGGGGTCGGAGGAATACGGCATCGACATCCTCAAGGTGCAGGAGATCCGCAGCTACGAGACCGTGACCCGCATCTCCAGCGCGCCGGACTTCATCAAGGGCGTGACCAACCTGCGCGGCGTGATCGTGCCGATCGTCGACCTGCGCCTGAAGTTCCGCCTGGGCAACGTGCGCTACGACCACCAGACCGTGGTCATCATCCTGAACGTGGCCGGCCGCGTGGTCGGCATCGTGGTCGATGGCGTGTCCGATGTGCTGACGCTGACCGGCGATGCGATCAAGCCCGCGCCGGAGTTCGGCGTGTCGATCTCGACCGAGCACCTGACCGGGCTGGGCACCATCGACGGCCGCATGCTGGTGCTGATCGACATCGAACGCCTGATGACCAGCGCCGAGATGGCGCTGGTCGAGGCCGAGCTGGCCTGACCCTGCGCACGCACCACTGAAACAAATCCCATGACGCCGTTCCGCACCGCCGCCAGCGTTCCCGGCCAGACCGGGTCGGTCCTTGCGCCGGGCGCCATCCTGCGGCGCGACGACGCGCGCGACTTCCTGCTGACCGAACGCGATTTCGAGAAAATCCGCGCACTGATCCACCGGCGCGCGGGCATCTCGCTGGGCAGCCACAAGCGCGAGATGGTCTACAGCCGGCTGGTGCGCCGGCTGCGCACGCTGCAGCTGTCGGACTTCGCCTCGTACCTGGCGCTGCTGGACGCTGACGACCGCTCTTCGGAGTGGGAGTTCTTCACCAATGCGCTGACCACCAACCTGACCTCGTTCTTCCGCGAGGCCCATCACTTCCCGCTGCTGGCCGAGCACGCCAAAAAGACCGGCCGCCCCTACAGCGTCTGGTGCTCGGCCGCGTCCACCGGCGAAGAGCCGTACTCGATCGCCATCACGCTGGCGGAGGCGCTGGGCGACCGCGCCGGCACGGTGCTGGCCACTGACATCGACACCCAGGTGCTGGCCAAGGCCCGCGGCGGCGTGTATTCCGCGGAGCAGGTCGCGCGGCTGTCGCCGGAACGGCTCAAGCGCTTCTTCCTGAAGGGCACCGGGCCGCGCACCGGGTCGGTCAAGGTCAAGCCGGAGCTGGCCGCCACCATCGCGTTCGAGCCGCTGAACCTGCTCGCGCCCGACTGGGGCATGCGCGAGCAGTTCGACGCCATCTTCTGCCGCAACGTGATGATCTACTTCGACAAGCCGACCCAGGGACGCATCCTGGAGCGCTTCGTGCCGCTGCTCAAACCGCACGGGCTGCTCTTTGCCGGCCACTCGGAGAACTTCTCTTATGTCACGCGCGCGTTCCAGCTGCGCGGGCAGACCGTATATGAACTGGCGCCGGACGCGGCCAGGGCGGGAAGGCCGTGATGCGCACGCCCCATCTGCCCGAAGCGCTTGCCACGCGCACGTATTTCGACCGCGAGTTCGGCAAGCAGGCCATCAAGCTGTTGCCCAACGAGTACTACGTGACCCGCGAGGACGTGGTGCTGACCACCGTGCTGGGCTCGTGCGTGGCGGCCTGCATCCGCGACGAGAGCGCCGGCGTGGGCGGCATGAACCACTTCATGCTGCCCGATGACGACGGCAGCGCCGACCGCATGCTGTCGGCGTCGATGCGCTACGGCAGCTATGCGCTGGAAGTGCTGATCAACGAACTGCTCAAGATGGGCGCGCGCCGCGAGCGGCTGGAGGCCAAGGTCTTCGGCGGCGGGGCGGTGCTGGCCAATATGACCACGCTGAATATCGGCGAGCGGAACGCGGATTTCGTCCTGCGCTACCTGAAGACCGAGGAGATCCGCGTTGCGGCGCAGGACCTGCGCGGCCCGCATGCGCGCCGTGTCAGCTACTTCCCGGTCGGCGGGCTGGCGCTGGTGCGCCGCCTGACGCGGCAGGACGACCAGGTTTCGGTGGCGCGCGACGAGCGCGCACTGGCCCGCGCCATTGCCACCTCGGCGCGGGCGCCGGCGCAATCGCCTGAATTGTTTGCGCGGCAGTCTTTCTCGCGCCAGCTTGCCTGAAACCAATACAAGCACGATCAATCATGACAGCCGCCAAGATCAAGGTGCTCTGCGTGGACGATTCCGCGCTGATCCGCAGCCTGATGACGGAGATCATCAACAGCCAGCCCGACATGGAAGTGGTGGGCACCGCGCCCGACCCGCTGGTGGCGCGCGACCTGATCAAGCGCCTGAACCCGGATGTGCTGACGCTGGACGTCGAAATGCCGCGCATGGACGGCCTGGACTTCCTGGAACGCCTGATGCGGCTGCGGCCGATGCCGGTGCTGATGGTGTCGTCGCTGACCGAGCGCGGTTCCGAGATCACCATGCGCGCGCTGGAGCTGGGCGCCGTGGACTTTGTTACCAAGCCCAAGCTGGGCATCCGCGACGGGCTGCTGGAATACACCCACACCATTGCCGACAAGCTGCGCGCCGCGTCGCGCGCCCGCGTGCGCGCGGCCGCGCAACCGGCCGCGCCGACGGCGGCCGGCACCGAGCCCGTGCCGATGCTGCGCAGCCCGCTGCTGTCGACCGAAAAGCTGATCATCCTGGGCGCCTCCACCGGCGGCACCGAGGCCATCAAGGAATTCCTGATGCCGCTGCCGCCCGACAGCCCGGCGGTCATGATCGTCCAGCATATGCCGGCCGGCTTTACGCGCTCGTTCGCGCAGCGGCTGGATGGCCTGTGCCGCATCACCGTCAAGGAAGCCGTGCACGGCGAGCGCGTGCTGCCCGGCCATGCGTATATCGCGCCGGGCGATTCGCACCTGCTGCTCGCGCGCAGCGGCGCCAACTATGTCGCGCACCTGTCGCAGGAAGCGCCGGTGAATCGCCACCGCCCGTCGGTCGACGTGCTGTTCGATTCGGCCGCGCAGCATGGCGGCAAGAACGTGATCGGCGTGATCCTGACCGGCATGGGCAAGGACGGCGCGCGCGGCATGCTGCGCATGCGCGAGGCCGGTGCCTACAACCTGGCCCAGGACGAGCACACATGCATTGTGTTTGGCATGCCGAAGGAGGCGATCGCCACCGGCGGCGTGCATGAAGTCGTGCCCTTGCCGGCGATGACCCAGCGCGTGATGGCACGCCTGGCCACATACGGCACGCGCGCGCAACGCGTCTAGTCGAGCCGGCAAGCCGAAACAACAAAGCCGGACCAACAAGTCATAACTGCATTTACGTGGAGCCCTCAAAAGTGGACAAGAACATCAAGATCCTGGTCGTGGATGATTTCCCGACTATGCGCCGGATCATCCGCAACCTGCTCAAGGAGCTGGGTTTCGTCAACGTCGAGGAAGCCGAGGACGGCGCCGCTGGCCTGGAAAAGGCCAAGGACGGCAGCTTCCAGTTCGTGATCTCGGACTGGAACATGCCCAATATGGACGGCCTGACCATGCTGCAGGCGATCCGCGCCGACGCCAATATCGGCAAGATCCCGGTGCTGATGGTGACCGCCGAGGCCAAGAAGGAAAACATCATCGCCGCGGCCCAGGCCGGCGCCAACGGCTATGTGGTCAAGCCCTTCACGGCCGCCACGCTGGACGAGAAGATCACCAAGATCTTCGAGAAGCTCGGCGGCTGAGGCGGAGGCGCGTTTCCATGACCCCGACCCTGAGCAATGATTCCGCCGAGCAACTGATCCTGCGCATCGGCAACCTGACGCGGATGCTGCGCGACAATATGCGCGAGCTCGGCCTGGACAAGGAGATCGAGCGCGCCGCGCAGGCCATCCCCGATGCGCGCGACCGGCTCAACTACATCGCCGCAATGACCGAGCAGGCCGCCGAGCGCACGCTGAACGCGGTCGAACTGGCGCAGCCAATCCAGTCTGGCATTGAGCAGCAGGCTGAAACGCTGGACAAGCGCTGGGGGGCCTGGTTCGAGCAGCCGGTGGAGTTGGCTGACGCCCGCTCACTGGTGCTCGATACCCGCGCCTTCCTGTCCGACGTGCCCGGCCAGGCCCGCGCCACCAACAGCCACCTGCTCGACATCATGATGGCGCAGGACTTCCAGGACCTGACCGGCCAGGTCATCAAGAAGATGATGGACATGATCCGCACGCTGGAGCAGGAGCTGCTGCAGGTGCTGATCGACAATGTGCCGTCAGAGCGGCGGGTGGAAGTGCAGGCACCGTCGACGCTGATGAATGGGCCGCAGGTGAATCCGGAAGGGAAGCCGGATGTGGTGTCGGACCAGGCGCAGGTGGATGATTTGTTGGCTAGTTTGGGGTTCTGAGGGTTCGGTTGGGCGCGCTTTTAAGAGTTTGCCCATACTCGCGCTTGCTGCCTCTCTTCATACTGGGTTCGTCGCTGCGTCGTGGCGACCGGGTTTAGCAGCCCGGATGAATAGGTCGAACGGCCGCCTTCTGGCGGTATCCTTACGTTCGCCGTGCCTTCGCGCGCCCTTCTCTGGGCGGGCCTTGGCAGGGGAGCCTTCGGGCTCGCCGGCTTTCCCCTATTCACCGGTCTGCTAACCCTGCCTTGTGCCCGCCCACCCCAATCAACACCCGGGGAGCGGGACTGAACCTGTATGGATAGGGGGCATTCCCATGCTTCAGTTCTTACTTGCCCATTCTGGGCGATTGGCAATCTCCAGTACCTTCACAATGCAGCAGCGTGCGCGGACCGCGTATCCGGAGGTGCGCCATGTATAGCCATAGTCATCACGGTATTACAGCGGAACACAATGGTGTCGATATGCTCGTGACCGCGCATAGTCCGGGGGAGAATCCGTTGAGTCTCGCGGTGCAACGGGCGGCGCAGCTTCATGGGCTGTTGCTTATGGCTAGCGAGCATGGGGCTTCGAGTCTGGAGCCGGTGGATCTGGAGCAGGGGACATGGGAGAGCTTGCTTTCCCTCGCGGCCTGGCTGGCGCATGAGACGCAGGTGCTGAGTGAGCTGGCTGTGGTGCAGGGACAGGAGTTGCAGGTTGAGTGATGTTGGGCGGGGTGGGCAGCCGTGTAACCGGCTGACGCCCCATCCTGGGAGCATGGGCGATTTGGTCTTGGGGACTGAGGGCCGCAGAACGCCTGCGGATTCAACCGGTCGATGCAACGGTCGCCGTCCGACCCATTACAGTCCTTCAGGACAAAGTTTGCATGGACAGTTAAGGTTCGTACGTGGACTAACAACTTAGAGATATCCGTGCCAAACAAGGAGAAAAATGGACGTCGATTCTGAAACTGAAGAAAAGAAGTACCCTGAATGGGACATTGGATTGACCAAGGAACTGGTCACTGCGGTATTCGGTGCGGCGCAGTGGAAGAAGGCGCATCCAAGCGTAAGGTCCATGACAGACAGACCTGAGTTCTGCCGCTATCATTACCACGAAGCCTTGGAAATGATGAACGAATACATCGAATCCAAACTGAAGGAGAGGGGCTTGTGGGGGATCTACGAGGATTACGATGAGTTTAGTTACCTGATGCTGAAGATCAGGGCGAATATCGCTGCCTTCGTCCAGAGCCTGCATGCCGTGGCGGATACCTGCTCCCACATGCTCTATTACTCCTTGGGGCTGGATAAGCTCCCCAAGCCCCTCAAGGAGCGGGACATTTATGCCAAGGAAGTCCTCAAGCTCCTAGAGCAGCAGCGCGATGCTGGGCATCCCGAGTACGACAAGCTCTGTGGATTGTTCCGCGAGATTACAAATGGCGATGACTACAAGTACCTTAATGCCTTGACCAACACGTCAAAGCACCGCAGCATCGTCCGTCCAGAACTGAACGAGGATGCCACTGGCAGGCGGGAAGAGAAGTGGATAATCTTCTTGGAGTCGTTCTGGTACGCAGGAGATTATTATAAGAAAACCAACGCTCGCGAGTTCATGCGGAAGGAGCACGACCGCATCCAGCCTCTGACCGTAGGCATTGGTGTGGAACTGAACGAGGTCTTGAAGAAGCTCCAACTTTTGAACCCCACGACCCAGGCGATTGAAGAAAGTTAATGCCGCAGCAGTCATACCTATGACTGTATGACCGCAGCCAGTCTGAAGCCGTCATTGAAGAAAAAATACGGTTCATCGCCGATCTGCGTGACCGTTTAGAAACAAAAAGGGCCAACAAGCCCACCACTGTTATCTTGGAGTTGCGA
>NZ_JBYTAH010000068.1:0-39105 GCF_058787975.1 Cupriavidus sp. FW305-26 | reverse complement strand
ACCGCCCCATCACAAGGAGAAAACCCATAGACATAAAATCCAATGCAGATCTGTCCGAGAAAACGGGGTAACCCCACCGTGACGCGGGGGTGACGACCATTCGAACACGCTGGGCGACGGGTAGACGAATCGGGGCATCAAGACTAGAATAGGCGCTGGGTGCCCACCTTACTTGCACACGAGTAAAAACAGGCATTATTTTCGTCATTGCAAACCTCTCTTTGAGCCTCGTCGTCGGGGACTTAAACGTGTGCGCCTGACCCGAATTCGGCGTGGCGTTTGAGGAAAGGTTCATTATGGCGATCAAGGAACTCGCGTACATCGCGCAGCATCACCTCCAGGCCCACACCGGCACGCAATTCAAACGTGCCCACATCTACGAGCTGCTGGCCGCAGCCTTCGGCTTCAACTCCTACGCAGCCCTCTGTGCAGAAGCTGTTTTCACCAAGCAATCGCTGTCAAGTCGACGTGCGGCAGATTTTGGCGAGCACGTCAGGAACCGTTGCCTAGAGATCGGTTATCAGTTCGATACGGCTACAAAGGTCGCCGGCGTGCTACCGGCATTGATGACCGAGCACAAATTTGGGCTTGTCAGGATTCCGGATCTGATTGTCTATCTGCGGGACGAGTCAGGGCACGGTTCGTGGCCTGACGAAGTTGAGCGGGGGGATCGGAACGAGGTTAGGTGGTGGTCTTCTTCGGACGAATTGGTCTCACCCCTCATGCTCGATGGGCTCAATGCGGCCGCGAGCAGAGGCCATGCCGCCGCTCACTATGCATTGGCACTGGTCCACGCTCCAACGGAAGACGACTTCGATGCCTCAGGAGTCGGTAGTGATTACTGGTACATACAGGCCCAAAACGGACGTGTTCTGACAGGCGTGGAACAGGAGTGGGCCGACTCTCATGCGAGTCGTTTGGCACAGGATGAAAGATTCTCTCTACACCTGCGAGAGGCTGCGAAGCTGGGACACCAAGAGGCACTGTTGGAACTTGCCGATCGTTTTGACGACCCGGCTTTCTTTGAGCAGGCGACCGATTCAGTGAACGCCAATCCTTCTTGGGTTGCCGACATCGCCGAGCGCATGGGGCGACCAGAGGATGCGAGGAAGTGGTTGACGGAGGCCGCAAAACGGGGGGACACGGAAGCCATGCGCCAGCTGATCGAGGACTACGACCGCGAAGACCGACAACAATGCTGGACATGGGTGTACCTCGCAGAGCTGCTCGGCATCGATTTGACCAAGGATGAGTACGTGGCCATCCACGAGGACGGATCGCTCTATGACGACGACGTTGGCGGCCCGATGTTTGTGGATGGCCGGGATGGCTTGAAACTCGAGCCAATGAGTGAAGAGCAAGATGCCGCTGCTCGACGTGTCGCACAAGAAATCTTCGAAAGCGTTCATCGGTTGACGAAGTAACTCGAATTGCAGTCATCGAGCTGGAATGCGCGACCGTGGGCTGTACTCTTGCCGCCGTCGGTCGCCACCGCTACAGCAGTCTCCGACCACAATCGACCGCCTCTAAACCCGCACCAGCAAAGGAGTGACCTCGCAAACGCTTGCGGGGCCAGAGCAAATGGAGAACAGAGAGGGCCAGGGGCGGGGTAACAACGAAGGATTGGAGACTCAGCCGTTTCAGTCGGTGTGATAACGCCTTTGGTCGGGCAGAAGTTGAACAATCTATTTAAGAGAGCCTAGCTCGTGCTAGCGTGCGCCCTGCGATCACTTTACTTCCGGCCGATACCCAGCGTCTTGTGGACCTCTGGGAGGTCATACACAGTAAGGATTCCAAGAAGCTTCTGTTCGATCTTTCCATCCTCGGTTATTAGAATCGCATCAAGATCTTTTCCGCGAGCATTGAAGCCTGCGAACTTCGACAAGGCATCATCGAGAGTGGCTCGCTTGGATAAAAAACAGTAATGGTCGTCGTCCTCTACATGCGGAAGCACCTTCTCTATGCTCGTTGATTGCAGGCTAACGAGATCTTCCGAGACTTCAGACGCCAACCAGCGAACGACTGTCTCTGTTGTGAGTAATGCGACGAACCGTCCATCGAAAGTAATCGGCAACTGCGAGAATGATCCTTCCCGCATGTCTTCGATCGCATCGCTAATGGGGTCTCGCTGTTCACGTGATTTGACAACCTTCTGAAACTGGGGGTATATGGCTGGTGGCTTCAGCAACAACTCCCTGACGCGATCAAAGTCATGAACCGCACGGTCATTTGGCTCGGCGATAACATGTTCATCCGAGCGCTCATGGACAATGGCATTGCGAAGATCAGCGAATTCCTTCAAATCTTCCTTATATCGACGAACGGATGTATTTTTTTCAGCGACTCGCTCCACGAGCTGGTAGAAGGTAACGCTGCGATCTGCCTGGAGTTGCTGTCGCAACCAGCGCTCAATGTCTGAGAATGTCCTGAGGAAGCTCTGGGAGTTCGACATGTAGTGATCTTTACTTGCTAGGCCATCGAAAATAGGATACAAACCAGCCCCGCTGCCTCACTATCATGCGGCTTCGCAGCCAGGCCAGCGCGCTCCTGGCTCCGGCCGGTACGGGGACAGATCGAGGACCAGCCCCCGCAGGATTCGCAAAGTCGCCTCGTCGCGCGCGGCTAGCGACTGTATCAGGTCCTCGGGATTGGGCTGGCCCAGCGCAAGCCGATACAACAGCCGTTGATCCTGAAGCTGCGCGAACCGCAGCTCATCCTTACCCAGAGGCAACCGGAACAAGTAGCGGCTAATGTAAGCGCCATCCGTCTGCCATCAGGGCCGCATCCCGGATTCGTCGCTGCATTGCTGGTTGGCTAGCCGTTCGACGGCAGCCCATGGCGATCGTCCTTTGTAGTCATAGGCCGGTCCCGTTCTCTTCCGTCTACGACGACGTCCACAGCATTGCCAGTTCCTCAATGTGCAGCGTTTCGAATGAAGACTCGCCGCCTCTGAAAAGGATAGGCATGGCCGACGATGACTGCGCGACCCAGTCCCGCGCTGCCTCGGCCCAACCTTCAGGCGCGCTGGCAGGTTCGGGCTTGAGCGCGCAGCCGTTCACGAGTCGCAGCACTTCCCAGTCCTTCAACAGCATGAACGCGCCCGGCTTTCCAGTGATTCCGAATACGGCCCGTCCGCTAGCCTTCGAGCCGCCTGTGACCTTGCTGGATACGGCGATCACACGCACCGGCTCTGGCAAACCGTCGATGAGACAGAAAACGCCGTGCAGCAGAGCGGCCTCTTGCAGCGCCTTCTCCATCAGCGGGTGCCCCACGCCCATCAGGTCTTCCGTTCCCGTCGTGGCCTTGCGGTCGAACTGCAGATTTTCGTAGCTGCGGCGCATCCGGTGATTCTTTGCCCACTCGTCGGGCGTTTTGACCCACATGCAAAGGCCCTCGACCTTGGGACGGCGCCGGTTGAACGTCAGCGAGCCTTGCACGAAGGGAAGCAGATCCGGCAGATCGACGGGTGGTACGTCCTTGAGCGCGGACAAGTCGAATCCGTCCGCGCGTCCGAAAAGATCCCGCAAAGCCTCGAGCGCGGGAGCACCGCCAAGCGTGCTCGTCTGCTCGTCGAACCAGGTGTCGAGGCGTTCGGTCGGAATCGTCGCCGCGCGGGAAAAAAGCTGGTCGAACAGTTCTGGGCTGCTCATGCCAAGCACCAGTTGCAGCAAGTCTTCCGGTTCGTCCATCGCGGACCCGACCGCACGCATGATGCTGGCGAGCTTGCTCTCAAGCTTTTGCCAGATCATCGATTCGACCGTGTCGGGATTGCGAAGCGACACGACCGAAACGGCGTGCTTCTGACCGTAGCGATTCAGGCGTCCGACCCGCTGATGTAGCCGCATCGGGTTCCAGGGCAGGTCGACGTGAATCAGCGCGCTGCATCGCTCCTGAAGATCGATACCTTCGCCGCCCGCTTCAGTCGACACGAGAAAACGGATGCGTCCGGCGTTGAACGCATCGCACGTATCGCCGCGGCGGCTGGGTAGGGCCGTCGTTCTGCCATCGGGAAGCGTCACGTGGTCGAGCCGATCTTCGCCGTTCAAAAAGCCGACCGTGCTTTGCCCGAATTCTGCCATCAGCGCCGATACGACCTGTGCCTGCGTCTGCTTGTATTCGGTGAAGAGCAATACCGGCTCGCCGTCGAAACGGCGCCGGATGACTTCAATGACTTTTCGGACGCGGCTTTCTTCCTTGACCAGACGGCCGGCCTCGATCAAATCGTCGAGATAGCGGTCTTCGTCTTCCATCAGCTGAAGCTGGGCGCGCTTGGTTTCGCGTACCCAGGCCTCGAGCGCGTCGAACGTCTCATCCTTCCCCGTCTCCGGCTGCAGGTCGAGCTCATTGCGAGACCGGATGGCTTCGTTCCTGAGCCGTTTCTGACGCGTATCCAGCGCCGCCAGCACCGCGGCGATCGAACTCGACGCCAGCTTCTGCAGCGCGATCAGCACCAGCATGACCCGGCCTCCTTCTGTCCGGTTCAATGAGGATGCGTATGCGCGACCTTCCAATATGAAATCGGACATCAGCTTGTAGAAGGCTTCTTCCGCGGGTGTGTATCTGAAGGTCTCCGGATACTGTTCAATCGGCTTGAAGAGGCGCTCGCCATGCATGTTGGTGGCTTTCTGCTTGGCATTTCGAATCAGATAGCGCGGCAGCGCGGTGAGCATCGCCGCCTCGTCACGACTGGGGCCGAACACTTCGCGATCTACCAGACTCATCAGCGACCAGAAGCCGCGATTCTTGCCGCGGTGAGGCGTACCGCTGAACAATACGCACGATTCCACCTTGCCAGCCAGTTGCAGCTTTTCGAGCAATTCGAAGCCGAGCGTGCGCTTTCCGCTGTCGTCGACATTGAGATGATGCGCCTCGTCGACAATCACCATGTCCCAGGCGGGCGCCTCAACCAGACGTTCGTGACGGCCTCGTATATCCGCGCGCATGGTCGGCAGAGATGCGACGACTACATCGTGCACGCCCCAGAAATCCGTGCGTTGCGTATCCAGATCCGGTCGATAAATGCCGGCGCGGAGGTCGAACATCGATTTCAGGCGCACCTGCCACTGTGCGACGAGATTCGCCGGGGTCAGAATGAGAATGCGCTGTGCCTTGCGGCTGGCGCGCAGCGGCCACAGGATCAGGCCGGCCTCGATAGTCTTACCCATGCCCACGTCATCGGCGATGAGCAGGCGGATTGGCCAGTTGCGCAAGGCACGGTGGCAGACCCACAGCTGATGAGGTAACAGCGAGATGCGGGAGCGTGTGAATACGCCCCATGCATTGTTCACGGATTCGATGGCGGCGGCCTGAACCTTTAGACCCACCTCGAGCGACGAGGACAACGCGGCAGCCGACCTGACGTCCGAAACTGATGCGATGGCGTCCAGTTCCCGGCAGAACACCTGCTCGATGCGCTGTGCGAAGCGAACGACTGCGGTGTCGCCATCGACCATCAGGACGCTGCCCTGACCAAGGCCGGGATGCATGACTGTCATGCCGGCGGCGATGGCCGCCTGCGTGTCATCTGGTCTGAGTGCCGTGCTCATAGCAATTCCTCATTTTCTGTTTCCCATGCACCGCGTTCGTCGCGGGTATTGCTCCATCGCACGACATCGCGCTGCAGGCTTGCGTCGCGCGCGAGCAGAACTAGCGGAATGTCGAAATCACCGCAGAAGCTGGCACGATCGGTGTCGCCGAGTTCGTCCACTAGCAATTCATGAATCTTCGCGCTGGTGTCCATACCGTTGTGTCCCATCGCATCGAGCAGGGCGCAGACGGATTCTCCGGGCATGAACGCCATACTCTGGGCGACCTCCGTATCCAGCACGCCCGCGCGCAGCAGTTCTCGGATCACTAAATGATGGCCGACACGCAGTGTGCCGCTCAGTGTCGCGGCGTCGATGTCCGAACCGCTAAGCGATGCATCGGTGGCGGGCGTGAGAAGATGCGCGGCCTCACGTGCATCGCGATACTGCAGATTGCGGAAGAGCTCAACATAGGTATCGAACCAACGCGCGACGCGATACAACCGCGGGAAAGAGTCCATCCACAGTTCGAACTCGTTGCTCACGTGCGTCGTGTCCGTATATTCGCGCAGTATCGCCATCCACTCGTCGGCTGCCGAGTCCGGATCGAGCTGGCTGATCGTATACCACCAGCCTCGTTGCTCCAGAAAATCGAGGAAGCCGCGATTCTGTGCGTCTCGCACACGGCCAAAGCGCCGGAACACGCCCAGGCTGAACAGGCTCATCCAGGTTTCGCGATGAGTGGGATCATCGGCGAGACGCTGCCTGTCGATCCGTTGCGGCCAAAGTTCGCGCTCGTATTTCGGCAAGTGTTCATCGCGATGAGCTTCCCACCAATCATGGATAATGTCGAAATCGAGTTGGGCCGCCGGGTCGTCGACTTCGATCTCGTCTTCGCTTGGGCCGTCTGGCGAGAGGCCGAGCGATGAAAGCATGAAGTTTCGCGTCCAGTCCAGCAGGTTCGCCAGCAATGCGTGCTCAGCATGCAGACCGGTGATCCACTTATCTTTGAGCGGCGAGGACTTGATCGCCCGCCATACGAAATCCGAATTGAGATTAGCCGCCAGCCAGTCGATCGCTGCCTGCTGCCGCTCAACCGTCTCGGCCTCGACGCACCACCGCGCGATCTCTTGAGTGAACCACGTGCGCCCGTCCAGATACTCCTGCATCATTTCCCAGGCGTCTGCGTCGGTCTCGTAAGCCGTATCGGGCAGAAAGTCCGGCGATGCCAGGCGCCTGAGCGGATCGTCTTCACCCAGGCGCGTGAACAGATTCGCAGCGGTTTTCCATGCGCCCGATTGCGCGCGCAATTGCATCGAAGCCAGAGCGGTACGCCATCCGAGTTCCACGACATTTGTCGGCGGCCACGCCTTCACAACAGCCGCCAGCATGGCAAACTCTTCCGGACTCACTTTGTTGGACGGGCCCAACGCCTGAGCGACAATCTGCCGGGACAGTTCGTCGACCGAGGCTTCATCGTCGGCGCCCGAGCGGCGTCGCAGCCAGTCCCGCACCTCCCGCACGCACCACGAAGCAGGCGGAAACACGGCGGTGAAAGCCGGCCAGTTGAGCAGCGTAGGCAGCAGTGTGCTGAACCTGTCGTACGCGATCGACAGTTGCAACTGGTCGACCCGCACGAAGCCGGCCAACCCGGCCTTGAGGCCGTTCGGCACGACACCGCAGCGGGCGACCACGCGTGCGAAAAGCATCGACGCAAAGGTCTCAGTCACCCGCGCATCCTGCGATGCATCGGCCGACGGCTCGTCCCCGAAAGCCTGCGTCCAGAACGCGTACCAGAATTCCGCCGCGCTGATCTGCGGCGACACTGACAGCTCTCGCGACCATGACGGCCAGTCCGCCATCGTCTGCGTCAGCAATTCGGTGACGAGCGGCGCCAGCGCTTCCGCCAGGCGCGTGGCGATGTCCAGATTGGTCTTCGCTCCGGCGCCCAGAGGCAAGCTCCCGCGCCCAGTATCGATGTCGAAGCTTGCGTTGAGGATCAGGCCGGCGGCCGGCATGCCGCGCGTGGGCGCATTGACCCAGATGGCGGGCACGGGATGCCCGGCGGCGTCTTCGAAGGGAACCGGCTGGCCGTCCAGACGCATGGCCATCGCGCCGAGTGGGCAACGCAGCACCAACAGACGGCCGGGCAACAGCCCGCGCGCATGGGGCAGTAATACGTGGCTCAATTCACATCGGGAACCGGGCGCTTCGAGCAGGCGCCTGGGACGCCATGCATGCGTCACGCCGTCCACTTCGATATGCCGCACGTGCTGTGTGAACGCGACACACACGCCTGCCAGCGCGGCGAATCGCTGCAGCAACCCTTCCGCGGATTCCAGACTTAGCGGCAATTCGACGACGGTCGAGCGCAAATTCCCCTGCGCCTGCCGGTATTGCGCCGCGACCGATCTACCCCGCTCGCTCAGTTCGGCTCGCTGCGGCAGACAGCCCGCGACAATCTCGAAGTGCAGCCCGCCGCTTTCGATGACCGGCTTGTCCGACACCAGAAGCACGCTCTTGAACCCGAGCCCGAACTTGCCTGTCAGGCCATCTTCCTCCTCTTTGCCGGATGCGTTCAGCATGAGCATCCGCTCGAGGTCTTTCGCATGATCCTCGCGATATCCGCCGCGCCTGCCCGATGTGTTGATTGGCCGACCCCAGTGTATGAACAGCACGCTCGTCGCGGTACACGCCACCACGAAGCGGCCAACTTCCGACTCGGCGTATGGCTCACGACCTTCGTCGGCCAGCATGGCCTGGAGCTCGAGGACGGCGTCGTCCGCGTTTTGCAGCAATTCGAAAGGAACGCTCGAAGACTCGTAATGAAAGTGCCGCAGCTTTTTGCGGATCGCCGTCAGGATGGCATATTGCACCGATTCGTCGGTCTCGACTCGCCTCGCCAGTTCGTTGAGCGCCTTCATGAGCCGTTCTTCGCAGCCACGCAAGTCGGATCGCGCGCGCAAGGCGCTCTGACGTTCACGCCTTGCCTTGTCCAGAAGCTTGATCGCCTCATCGATCGAGGGATGCTTCTTGACGGCAGGCCATTGAAGAACCAGTTGTGGCAGGCCTTCGAGAATGAGGCTGCGCGCGACTTCGAGCTCGATCTGGTCCGATTGTTCGAACAGGCCCCACAATTCCGTCAGGTCCGCGCGCTTCTGGTTGTAAAGATGCTCGAAGAGTTCCTCCGCCGTGCGCTGCAGGATCTGCTTCTGCTGCGCTTCGTCGAAGCGGCGCAGGCAGTCCATTGGGCGCATGCGCACTTCCACGCCATAGCCGCCACGCCAGTTCAACTTGCCCGCCAGCAGGGTCGACATCGAATCGATGTCGGTCAGCGGCAACACGAGTTCGTCGCCGGTCAGCGCGAGAGCCTGCACTCTCGAGCCGGAGGACTCGACGAATTCGGGTTTCAGGATCGCAAAAGGCTGTTGCGGCGAGGTGTGCCCACCCATCCATTCCTTCCGATTGACGGCTGTGTCGAAGCCCGGATCTTTCCAGTTCAGGCGCAATAGATAGTCGTCGTAGGAAATCGGATTGATCCAGCGCTCACACAGCGGCCGCGCTGCGCTGCCGAACAAGCCGAGCATTGCACCGAGCGCCTGTCCGACGTTATATTCCGCAAGCGGCTCGCACCACTGTTCCAGCGCGACCTCGAGGTGAGCGTTCGAGCTACCGTCGGTCGCGGCGGATTCGATCGGGGTCGCAGGCGCGCCATCGTTCTTGACCACGATGCCAGACAGTATCTCGAGCGCTTCCTTGTGCAACTGACTGGACGCATCGACGCCGAAAGCACTTGCCACGAGTTCCGATGCCGCTCGCCACGTGCCATTTGCGGCTGGCAGCCGCACCGCCGACAGCCGGCTCCTGAGTTCCTCAGGAGGGGCGCTCCGGGCCCACTCCCTGAGATAGACCAGTCCCACCTCCAGCACGTGCGGGCTCTGAACCTGATCCGCGAGTTCGGCCAGCGCCGCCTCCACTCGCGCGGCAGGCAGCGGCTGAGCAATCTCGTCGAGCAGCGCCGCGGCATCGGCAATACTGGTAGCACTCGCGGCCTTGTATAACACGGACCATGCAGGCAAGGATTCGAGTGACGGCAGCACGTCGCGGAACCGATCGAGCGCGCCGGCGTCGAGTCTCCCTGCACGGCCGACGAAATAGCCTGCATTTCCCATCATCTGAGCGAGCACGTCGAGCGCCTTCGCGTCCAACGGCACGAGTTCCTTCAGCCGGTCGAAACTACGGTGATCGCGCACGGCGCCTTTGAGCTCGTCGAGACTTGCATAGGCATACTCGCATTCCGCAGCGAGCGCACTGATCTCCGTGCGCATGGTGTCGATACGCACGACGCTCGAAAGCGCGATCGTTCCGCCCGACGCAAGAGGCAGCCAGGGCACTTCTGTCCACGAGCCACGGACCTCGTTCTTGTCGAGTTGCGGCAGTAGGTCCATCAGTTCGGACCAGAACGCCGCCGGGGCTTGCGATTTCAACAGTACGCGCCCGGCGTCGGCGGCTGACCAGTGCGGGATGAGCGCGTGCTGGCGGCGCTTGTGCGCATCATCGGACGACTCGACGATGAAGCGAAGGCCGTGCTCGAAACCGGGTGGCAGTAACGGAAAACGTCCAAGAAAGCAGTCATGTGCGGAACCGAATCCACCGCGATTATCACGATGCAACGGCAGGTTCAACCAGACAGCGTCGTCCTTGATGGCGCCGAGCAGCATGTCCCGGTCGGACTCGGTGAACTGCTTCGCGTCCACGTCGTCGAACCTGCCGAGACGCTTGAGGTGCTCAGTGACCGTCTGCTGATCCACCGGCCTCACCTTGAGCTCGACACAACTGTGGTCCGTCAGGCGGCTACTGAGCGTGACATCGAGCACGTTCCAGCTGTCGGTTTCCACCATGCGCCAAAGCCGCACCCAGGGTTCGTCCTTTCCGGACGGGTCTTTCCAAAGGGGCTCGTTCGACCGGAAATGCCTGGCCGATCCGTGAAGCAGATAGCGCACACCATCGCGCACGGGCGCGATCGTGAGATCGGCGTCGGCGACGCACCTGAGCAGTGGCGTCCGTTCGCCGGGCGTATTTAGAGCGGGCGCGGCGACCTGCATGCCAATGGCGCGGAAAATCTCCTTCGCGTCATTGGTTCTGGGTACCTCCCGATTGCCTGAATCATGGGCGGAACGGATGAGTTCGCCGGTGAATCGGCTCACGACCACTGGGCGTAGACCCGGCACCGCGCGCGCGAGCATCCCGGTCAGACCGAGTTTGTCCATGCCGTCCGCAGTTCGGAACAACTGATGACGACGATGCAAGTCCAGCAACTCGTCGAGCGAGCAGGCGACTTCGGCGGCGTCGGCAGCATCCATCGCGCGCAGAATGCGCAGGCGGGGCCAGCGACGCAGCAAATCATGTTGTGCTTCCTCGTTCGGTCCGCCGGCTCGAATGAACGCGTCGGCGGCGTCGAGGCAGGAAGGCACGTTGATACCTTCCTCGACCAGCGCGCCCAAGCATTCCAGCCACTTCTCGACATCGGATGCCGACGGCGCGCCGCCTTCTGGTGCGAGGTCGGCGGGAATGAGCAGAGCATCCGTCTGAGCGTCGAGCAATCGGCGATAGATCGCTTCCGGCACCGCACGCCGGGCATCCTTGTCGCGGGCACCGATGCCATAGCGCAGCGACGGCCGCAGAAGTCCGACCACCTCCTGGAGTAACGCGCGGTTGTTTCGTAGTTCAGCAAGCTGCAAGCGGCGCAGCGCGCCGCGCAACGCCACGACGAGCCGAACCTGCACGTGCTCCATGGCGAGCGCTACGCTCTCATGCATGCGCAGAAACTCCAGCAGATACCGGAGTTCGACCTCACCGGCGAGCGTCGCAGCT
Organism: Cupriavidus sp. FW305-26; assembly: GCF_058787975.1. Lineage (NCBI taxonomy): Bacteria > Pseudomonadati > Pseudomonadota > Betaproteobacteria > Burkholderiales > Burkholderiaceae > Cupriavidus > Cupriavidus sp. FW305-26. The sequence goes on along the minus strand of NZ_JBYTAH010000068.1, from coordinate 27,706 downwards.
GGGATTTCATCGATGACGCGGCACACCGAGTCATCATCCCATTGCGGGACAGATTCACTGATACGTGGCGCCGTCGCGTCCAGAAAGACCGCGTCGCCGAGCGCACCCAGACCCGGAAGCGCCCGCCACGGACGCTCGTGATCATTGTTGACCGGCCTAGGCAGCAGAAGCAGCCTGTTCGGCTCCGCGGGAAGAAGCTCCCATGCCGGACCTCGAGGGCGCAACACGCGGCCCCAAGCGTGCTCGCGGCACACATGTGCGCCAAAGGTGGCGATGAACCCACCGCCGTGCGCGGCCTCTCCGTTGATGACGCAACGCGTCAGCGCGTAAGTCAGATCATTGATCGTGGCGTCGTCGAAACGTTCGGTACGGACGTATTCGTCGAGCGCGGGCAGAAGCATCGGCAAGACGACGCGTTGCGCCAACGTCTGATTCCAGGCCAGTTGAACCGAGGACTCCGTGCTCGCGTCGTCCGTCTCGATGATCGGCCCGGTGATCTGTTCGATGCCCTCGATGCCCCGCCGCCCCGCGTCCACGAAGAACTGACCATGAAGCGCGATGCTGTATTCGCGCGAGCTGCCGTGAATCGTCGCCTGATAGCAGAAGCGCTCCTCATCGGTGGGCAAGAATACGGCCCATTGCAAAGACAGCTTTCCCTTGCGGCCATCTGCGTGCGCGAACGCCACTGCGCCCTCCGGCTCACCCTTGTCGCGCACCGATCCTCTGCGTCCCTGTTCGACGATCGCATTCGTCTTGGGCCAGCCCGGCAATCTTTGAAGTCCGGCGAAGGGTAGCTCGCCGATGCGCGCCGCCTGCCGCGCCATGAAGCGCAGGCGCTGCTCTTTCGGGCCGCCGTCGTCCACGGTGCCGGCGATCGTCAGACCATCCGTGTAGTGATCGAGACGCTGTGCGCCGTCAGCGAGATTGATTCGCAAACCGAAGGCCGGGCGCGATGCCGTTCCCGCGAATTCGACCGTGCGCAGACAGCGAAGCATCGGCAGCAGGCCGCCGATGCGTCTGTCGACGTCGGCCTGGGTGATGAAGTCTAGATCGCGACCAGGCTCGTCGCCGGGATAGCGGTCGATGATCGGCGCCGTCAACGTCCCGTCGACCTGCGGCACATGACTGCGGCGACGCAATGGCACCCACAACATGAACCAACTCTGCCCCGGCTGCGTGAGCGGACTCGCCCGTGCGATGTCGTTCAGCGCCTGCACGTCGCGCTCCGTATAGCGCTCCCATGCCGCGTGCATGGGTAAGGAATTGTCCTCGTCAAACCACGGGTTTAGGATTTCCTGGTAACCGCGTTCACCATCGCTCGCGACGTAGAAGAACGCTTCGCAGAGATGGAAAACGCTCTTCATGCCAAGCCCGAACTTGCCGATCGCGCCAGTCTCCGCCGCCTTGCTGTTGACGCCGAACTTGGTAATCGCGCGCCGGTCCTCGGCTTTGAAGCGTCCGTTGTTCAAGACCCATAGCGCCGGACCATGAAGGAGCGGATGATCGGCCGTTTCGGCCAGGCCATCGTGATAGCCGAATGCCAGCGATGTCGCGCCAGCGTCGTCGGCGTTCTGTACCAGTTCTTTGAGGATTGGAAAGCCCGACTTGTAGCGGTCGCGCAGGTTATTGGAAATCAGATTGACATAGTCCGTCGTGAATCCCGCCACATGTTCCCCCGGTGAAGCAGTTTTCTAATTTATGGGCTCTTGTACCTGCATTCCATGGTCGAACGCAGCTTCTCTCAGGCCTCGTCGATTGGACATCTCAGCGCCCGATGAATTGCAATATCCTAGCGCATCCACATCACAATCAATGTATATACTAGCGCACACGTTGCTTTTTCTCGACCCACCCCGGCAAGTGCCGGCTGCGCCATTCAAGGGCCTCGGATAGAATTCTTCCCATCAAAATGGGAGGACTCGATGGGAGTCGTGCGCAATCTTTCCGTCCGCGTTCCTTGGCATGACGACGCCTGGAACGGAAAAGTGTGCAGTGATCCGCTGGGCAACAGCTCCTGCATTGCGGTCAAGGTGGTGGCCGACGGACGCAACGACGCATTCGAAGCGAAAGCTGCCGGCGAGTCATTCAATTCACTTGCGCCCAACACCCTCCCTCCTTGTCTCCGCTCGAGCGCATCGTTTCTCAGCCCCGACGCGCACGTCTTCGAAAGTGTCATGTCGTATTCGAGATGGAGCCGGGATCACAAGCACATACGGCCACGCCCGATTCACGTGCCCGCATGGGGCGCCCTGACCATTCCCTATCGTTGGATGCTCAAGGAAAGTGGCTTCGCGATAGCAGAAGAACTAGGGCTCGATTGCGGCGATGCGCATGAGCCTAAGAACCCGCAATGGCTGAAGCAAACGAGCTGGATCCAGGGGCTGGACAATCAGACGGCAATGCTTGAGGCATTCGCGAACCCGCTTATCGAAAATGAGAGCCTCGTACTGTTTTATGCGACTCGGACTCCTTTAAGCGATAGCGAACGCCGTGTCTTGCTAGGTGCGGCGTTCTTGTCGAAGAAGCATCAACTCCAGGAGTACGGGTACTCCGGAGCGGGTCCCGACGCGTTGCGGACGATGGTGTGGGAGCGTCCAATCCAGCATAGCTTGCGACAGGGACGTGACGGTCATTTCAGCGGCGGCTTCGTGATGCCCTATCACACGCTCCTTCGTCACTGTGCAGACCATCCGGAGGTCGACCCCGCCGAATACGTCGCATACGCTCCGGACGATGCGCGCATTCAGTTCTCCTTTGGCAGCGAGCATGTCACCCACGGCGCAGCTGCCGCGGCACTCATGTCGGCGCGCCACGCGCTGGAGCGCACCGCGGAGGTGCTTGCAGGGCCGTGGGAAACCTACATTGAATGGATCGATGCCCGCCTAAGCGAACTGTGGAAAATGCACGGACCCGCTCCCGGACTCGGCCCCGTGCTGTCGGCCTTGCACCAGGGCTTCAACGGCACGCTCTTCGCCATTGCGCTTTCCGATGAACTGCCGGTCAACGCAGATCCATGGCCCGTCATCGACGAAATATTCTCAGGTTCGCGCCAGGCGCCGGTGGGATCGCCTACTGTCACCGGCATGCTTCGCAAGCGTTGGAAGCACGCACAGTCGCAACCCTGCCGACAAGATTTTCTCAAGCTGCTTGCCCGATTCGAACTGACCAAGGAGCAGGCGAAGCGTGCGGTGGAAAGCAACGCGGAAGAAATCGTCAACAATCCTTATCTTTTGTTCGAACGGGATCGAACAGAAAGCGATCCAATCGCGTTTGCGACGATCGATCGCGGCTTGCTGCCCAGCAAGGAGGTGGCGGTGGCCCATCCGCTTCCAGCATGCTGCAATTCGGAACTCGGCGAGTACGACAACGAGCACCGGCTCCGTGCTGCCTGCGTCGAGCTTCTCGAATCGAGCACGGCGCGCGGACACACACTGCTTCCGGTCGAAGAACTCGCACATTCCGCGGATGACCTGGATGTCGTGCAGCAGGTTCCTCTGGATGCGGAAACGATCGAAATCTGCAGCGACAGTTTCGAACCCGTGGTGAAGGTGTTCGGCAAGGCCAAGAACTCGTCGGTGCAACTGGACCGTTACGTCGCCACTGGCGCATTGCTCTCGGCTGCGGTGCGCGAGCGACTGCTGAGCAAGCCTCAGGCAATTGAGGTCGACTGGCGCGGTCTCGTCGACGAGACGTTCGGTGCCATGGCCCCGGAAGATGCCGATGAGGACCAGGCTCGAACCGAGAAAGCTCTCGTACTCGAACGAATAGCGGCCAATCGCCTATCGGTTCTGATCGGGCCTGCCGGTACGGGCAAGACTACGGTGCTCAAGTTCCTGCTAAGCCGCGCTGACATCGTTGGCCAGCGGGTCCAGCTTCTTGCGCCGACGGGCAAAGCCCGCGTGCGGTTGGGCAAGGAAACGCAGCATCTCGGGACCGTACAGACGGTCGCCCAGTTCTTGCTGGAAAGCCGATACGACGCCAATACCGGACGATATTTCATCAATAAGGAGGCGCCCAAGGCCACGGCGACGACTTGCATCGTCGACGAATCATCAATGCTGACGGAAGACATGCTCGCGGCCATCGTCGACGCATTGCCAGGCAGCTGCCGTCTCGTCCTCGTCGGCGACCCGTACCAGCTTCCGCCGATCGGAGCCGGATGTCCTTTCGTAGATATCATCGAGTTTTTGCGACGCTCCGGACATAGCGAGGCGGTTGGCGAATTGCGAACGCCGCGTCGAACCAGGCAAGGCGGAGCGAACGTGCCTGTCCTGTCCCGATCTGACGTACAGCTGGCAGCAATCTTCTCTGGCCGAGGTTTGCCGCCCGGAGAAGATGAGATCATGTCGGGCGCGCTCGAGGGCGAGGACGATGATTACGTTAGGTTCCGTCGCTTCGAAAGCATGAGAGACCTGCCGGGACTCATTGAGTCGGTGTTGGCCGAAGACCTCCAGTGCAGTCAAGAGGATCTGCCTGCCACGTTCGAACTCTCGATGGGCGCGACCCGCAACGAGAAGGGTTACCTCAATTTCGAGGAGGGATGCTCGAAGGACGTCGCAAGCTGGCAGATCCTGAGCGTCAACCGTAATGGTCCCGGCGGCTCTCTTTTCCTGAATAGGCGAATCAAAGACGGGCTGCGTTCCGCGCGACTGCGCGATACGCTCAACTCCCGCAAGACGCCTCGCTTCAAAGACTGGTGGCGCTTTCCCAAGCCGGGCGGTTCGGAGCAGGTCGTCTACGGTGACAAAGTCATTTGCGTGCGCAACCACAAGCGCGAGTCGTACGTGTATGGCGCATCCGCCGCTGCGCGCGAGGAATTGCTCGCAAATGGGGAAATCGGACTCGTCACTGGCCAGCGGACATGGGGCAAACGGGACCCTCATTTCCTTCACGTGGAGTTCGAGGGCCGTAGTGACAGAAACTTCTCTTTCTCGGGGCGCGATTTTTCCGAGGACGGGCAACCCAAACTCGAACTGGCCTACGCTATCACGGTCCATAAAGCGCAAGGCAGCGAATTCGACACCGTAATTTTGGTGCTGCCGGCTCACAGCAGACTCGTTTCGCGCGAAATGTTATACACGGCGCTGACGCGTCAGAGCAAACGGATCTGGATTCTTCATCAGGGTCCGTTCGAAAATTTCCTCGCTCTGCGTCATCACGTGTTTTCCGATATCAGCGGCCGGTTCACGAATCTGCTCAGCTCCTTCGACTTCCGCGCTGCGACGCCACCTGCTAACGTTCCACCGGGCCTCAAGTCCGCTCAACGCCGCTTTCTCACCGACAAGCTGATTCATCGCACACTGCGAGGCGATATGGTGAGCGCGAAGAATGAGGTGGTCATCGCCAACATCTTGCACGGACTCGAAAAAGAGGGGTTGCTGCGCTACGAAGTGGAGCCACTGCTTCCGTTCAGTGAAGGCCGCGGCCGTTGGGCCGATTTTCGGATCGAGTCCCAAGGACAGACTTGGTATTGGGAACACTGCGGTCTGCTAGGCGATGACAACTATAGGAAACGCTGGCAGCGCAAGCTGGCCCTCTACGGGGCAAATGGCTTCTCAGAGTATTCGGAGAAGAATCCGGGAGGCCGTCTCATCGTCACGCGCGACGGCCCCGAGGAAGGTCTCGATTCCATAGCCATCGACGATCTGGCCCGCCGCGCATTTGTGAAATGAAAGCGTCCTGTGAAGGATGCTGCGGACGGACGTGGCGATCTCGACACTTCGGTGACGCCCGAATTGCTAGTACAGTTGGGTTGGAGAATGGGGGGACGAGTTGTCGGTTGAGAAACGGGATTCCGCCATCGGGACCCCGAAAGGACATACACCATGCTGAAGCACCATCCTCGTCCCGGGGAGCGATCGCACGAAGATGTGCTTCTGCCGCATGGGGCCCAAGCAATCGATGCGGCATATCGACTCGGTGCCTCAGCCCGGTGGCCATCAGGCTCGAACGCGCGGGTGGCAGTGGGTTCCTGCTCTCTTTGGAGACAGTCTCTAGCACTGTCCGGTAGCGATACGGACGCCAAGCGTGAATACGCTTGCAGCGTGGCATGTGGTGCGTATGGCACCGTCGGAGACGGATATGGCCCGAATCGTGGTCGACTTGCCTGATAAGCAAATGGAGGAATTAGCGGCAATAGCGGAGGCCGAGCACCGTCCACGGGCCACTGTCGTCCGTGATGCTATCGAGGCATACATCTCGCAGCGAAAGCTGGTGCTTCGGGCTGATGTGTTCGGGCTATGGAAGGGTAAGAAGACCGACGGCCTCACATACCAGCAGGAGCGTCGCTCGGAATGGTGAACGTTCTGCGGAAAATCGCCGTCCAATGCGTCCGAAAGTGGTTCCCAGTCTATGAAGCTGTCGCAAGTGGAAGCGGATTGAGGGCACCGGTCGCGGCGACCTGGACTGTGATCAACTGATCGGCATCGATCAAATCGGGCTGCCACTTAGCGGTCTTGTCACGCCTACCCCAACCAAGATCCTCGAGACAGTCGACCTCATGGACGCAAAAAGTGACTGACCATGGTAGTGCATCCTAGCGGCGGCGCACAATCACTGTGCCGGGATCTCCCCTCTCAACCACTACCTCTTCTGCTGTTTTCCACCCCAGCTGTTCGGACAGCTCGGAAGGCAACGGAATAATGAGATCACCGCTTTCGTCGGTTGCTGCAACCGCAGTGACCTGCCAAACGGCTGGCGACCGGATATTCGCCAAGTACTTGAGTAAGATATCCCGTAACGTTGCATCGTCATCCGGAAGCGCCAACCAATCCGCGAAGTTGTCATCGGAATACTTCGCCCAAGCCATGACTGCTTCGTCGTCCGTTTTCTTGAGAGCAGCTTCCTCCAAGCAGACAAGCATCCGGTCAACATCTTTGGCAAACTGCTTCCTAAGTTCTTGCCGTTCACTATAAGTCGGCGTCATAGCAGTGAGCTCCCATATGGACGTGTTCGGCGCGATGTCGCAGTTCATATTACCGCGCCTAACATCGCGTTGAAGCAGCACCCGGCTACGCAGTCGGTAGAACTGGGGAAAGTTAACGAATCCAGCGCCTCAGCTGCGAGGACGCCGCGCCAACTACTGAAGCGGCGCCGAAGTTATGTATGGGGAGGGAACTCCCTGCCAGACGTCGCCCCAAGGCATCAAGCGCTGACGCGGATACGACAGATATAGCAATCGCTTCGACCTCGTCACCGCGACGAACGCGTTCCGGCGCTCCTCGTCCTTCTGCTTTTGCCCTGTGGCCCTATAGTCTGGAAACACTCCGTCCGCCATTCCAACCACAAAAACGACATCAAACTCGAGCCCCTTTGATGAGTGCACCGTCAACAGAGCCACCCCCTCTCGGGTCGCCTGGCCTGATGTTCCGAGCGCGATGTTGCTAAGGAAGCCTTGCAGAGTACGCACCCGCGAGCCGTCCGATCGCAAGAAGTGGTCCCACTCCTGCCTGAGCACGGCCACATCCTCACGAACGGCGCGTCTCTCAGGCACCTCTAGCGTATCGGCGTATTCCTCCAACGTCTTGAATGCCGGTAAGAAATCCAAGCGCCGTCCAACGGTTGCATGTACGGCGGCAACCGCGTTAGCGACGACCCGGCTCCCTGGGGCGCCTTGCGCGTCCGCCATAGCACGCATTCGTTGAACAACTTCCGCCTCGTTCGCTGGCGTACTTGAATAGGGGGGGAGATTCCATCGCTTATGAATCGCTGCCAAATGCACGGCATCCTTCGGATTTGCGAGAATTCGAAGCGCAAGCTGGAACTCGTCGACTAAGTCAGATTCGTTCTCGTGTGTGACACTAAGCCGCCTATAGTAGGGCAGACCACGGTCCTTAAGTTCCCGCTCCACCCCAAGCAAGGCATACCTGGTGCGCCCCAGAATCGCGAAGTTCGTCGGGCTGATCGAACCTTCAATGTCCGGATGTCCCGCGACCATCAACCGTTTGAGCTCGTCGACGACGCGCGACGCCTCATTGGCCTCATCCGTTCCGACAAGAAGTTTAGCTACGCCTTCCACGGGCAGCTGACCTGCCACTGTGTATGTCGGGTCCAGCGATTGTGCCACTCGAACAACGGCCATGGATGAGCGGTAGTTCTCTTGTAGATGGATCTCCGTCGCATCGAAGTCGTTCTTGAAGTCGACAGTCAGATATTTTGGGCTGGACGTATTGAAGCCATAGATTGACTGGTTCGGATCACCGACCAACATAATGTTGCGCAAGGAATCTCCGGCCAACGCGCGAATGACTGCGTACTGCGCCTCATTGAGATCCTGCGCCTCGTCCACGCATACGTAGGCATAGACACGCCGATAGAAATCGGCAATCTGCTGAAATTCCGTGAAAAGCCGGTAGGTATAGAGGAGCAAATCGTCGAAATCGCACGCCCCACATGCCTGCAATCCCGCGTTGTAGCCCTCGTATACGCGCTGGAGCACGGGGTCGTCGATGCCGTTCCCAGCTGTCGAGATCGGGTGGGCCTTAATGTACGAAATGCTCTTTAGCCAGTTATCCAGGCGCTGGTTTCTCTCCTTCATCGATAGGTGAGAGATCTCCCCTTGCAGTAGTGGGTCCTCTTCAACGACTTGAGCAAGAATCTGCTTGCGGTCCTGATATTGCTCGAAGATCTGCGGCATGGTGGTAAGCCCGATGTGCTTGCCGCGATCGGCGAGTACATCGAGGCAGAATCCATGCAGCGTCCCAACGAAAGAGCGCTTGCGCGCCTCGGCTAGATCGCTAAGCCGATCCGTCATTTCCTTGGCAGCCTTATTTGTAAATGTGAGCGCTAGAACCCGGAAATGACCAGGCACCTGCGTCAAGAGACGGCGGATACGCTCGGTCAGAACTCGCGTCTTGCCCGAGCCAGGACCAGCGATGACTAGTAGCGCTCCGTCGCCGAACTCCACGACCTGCCGCTGTGTAGCGGATAAGCGAACAGTGGACATGCTCGAGCTCCGTTACTCGACGCCGACTTTGGTCGGATCGAGCTTTTCAAGATTGAATTGATGGCCAATAACGTCGAGTAGCTTCGCGACCAGCTTCGGTACACGACGCTCGGGCACTGCCGAAGCAATGACAGCGTTTGCCAGTGGTGTGGCATACCGCGTCTTCTTCTCGCTCACGATATCCAGTGCTGCACTCCGGCGTCCTTCAGCGCCGTTGTAGTCCCGTGTCGTCGCTACGCCTCCCACAGTCTTGCCGGGCTTTCCGTTCAGGCTGGTAATGTACTTGTCAAGGCCATCGGCACCGGCAACCGCACCGATCGCGACCTCGAATGCATCCATATATCCGTCCTCGAGCAGATGAGCTTCGAGGTCATCCTTGTCCGGAATGACGACAATGTTGTCGCACTTGGCAATGTCGTCAATACCGACCCGCTTCGCGTCACCCTTCAGCTTGGAGACGGGCTTATCCTCACCGTCGGAGAAGATGTACCATGGGATGCCAAAGCTCTGTGCGAGCCAGATAAACGGGAAGTAGTCGGTGCCACCTACCCCTACAAAGCTAAAGCCAAGCTCATGTGCAGTGGCACCCCAGTAGGCTTGCGCCCAAAGCGGAAACGCTTGTTCTTCGGTGTCCCCTTCAAACAAAATCAGAGCGCGCGCGAACAACAGGTCCCCGCGCGATGCTACGACGGTGCGCTCCAACTTGCGAATGTCATCGTCCTTCAATTCGCTCAGATTGAGGCGCTTCGCCTTCGTTATCCCGCTGTGCTTGGTGAACAGGCGCAGCTCACTGAGCCTTGCCTGGCCGGCGAAGTAGGGGGAATGCGTGCTGACAATGCGCTGACCAGGTACGGACTTGATCTGGGCGAACAGTGCGCGCTGCGCTTGCGGGTGAAGGTGGGATTCTGGCTCTTCCAGTGCCAGAAGTGAGTGCGTCTCGTCTCCTTCCTTCAAAGCCAGCGCGTAACGCCAGGACATGAAGGCACGAAACACGAGCAGCGAGGCCAAGCTCCGAGTACCCATGCCGTGGCGCGTCAACGGAAAGGCCTGGGAGCCGGTGGTAGCAAACGTGACGTCGACACCCTTCGAAAGATCTCGTAGGCGACGCGCGACAGGTGTGATCTCCACCCCCGCGCTGTCAGCGCTGACCACCGCTGACATGTCGGAGAGATTCGTTTTCAAGTGCTGCAATACCGCGCTCTTGGAGACGATACCGTCGTTTAGCTCGGAAAGCGCTTCCTCGAATGCCGCGATATCGGATTCCTCCAAACCGAGATTGTCAGTGAGCCGTCGCCAAAATGATCCTTGGCGGCGCAAATCGTCTTCCAAGTCGCGCTTCGCATCGATGTAATGCAGCGCGATGTGCTCGAGTTGCTCGGCGCTCACGCCCTCAGTTGACACGGCAGAGGACAACCAATCGTCAGCAGACTTCCATTCCGTTAGGAACCTACGCTCTAGAGCATAGTCGCCCTTCGTCGTACTCCAAGACAGCGTGGTCCGAAAAGCCATGAAGTCGTGGAAGTCCAAATCTTGCGAAATGCCCGTTCCCCAAAGGGATGTCCAGTAGCTGCCAGCGGGAAACGTTGGAAGTGGGCTTCCGTCCGTGTCGAACGGGCGAACCAGCACGTCGACAGTGACCGACCGATCCAGCGGCGCTGCGGCTTCAGCTGCGCCTACGTGAACATCATCCCGGCCAAGGCTCTTTCGCCCCGCGCCTATGGCGGCGTACATCGCCTCCAGAAAGCTGGTCTTTCCAGCGTTGTTCGCCCCGACCAGGACGGTCAAATCGTCTAGTTCGACGACAACATTAGTTAGTGACCGAAAGTTAGAGACGCGCACTTCTGTCACGCGCACGCCATTGACGATGGGGGCCGAGCTCACGGGGGCCATCATGCTTCTCCTCTTCTTGGCTTATTCCTTCTGTACGAACGAGAAAGACTGTCGTCGACGTACCTAGGCCCGCATATATTCAGCGAACTTCTCGATGATGCGTAGCGGCGACGGAGTCGTGACCCACCGCTCATTGCGAGCCGTCAGCATACCTGCTCGTAGGTGCTGGGCGAATGACGCGAGTTGAATATCATCGTCGAGAGGCTGCTTCTGCAGGACTACCACCTCCACCGCACGGGAGTTCAAGTGCTGTTTGTCAGGTTGGGCCGGAAAGGGGGTGAAAGGGGCGGAATTTTCTGGTGTCCTATTTGAGTTGGGTAGCATCATGTCTCGGTAGCAACTGGCTCCCCGCTTATGGTGTGTAGAGGGCTTGGCCAGCGACCAGAAGGTAGGGGCCGACGTGCCGCCGACCTGGAATAGCCGCTGTGTTGAAGTCCAAGTGCGCAGCGGCAAAACGTCGTCAGATGTTTCTCCGAATCGCTTTTCCTGACCAATCGCCGGCGCTTGCTCCCGGACTCTCAGCAAGCGCAATGTTGGCCAACGCTCCGACGTAAGCACACCTGGTGCAATCTGACGCTTGTCGTCGCGCACGCCTGAGTCGGTCAACCACGATGCTAGGCGGGCGGCACGTGTCGAGTCGATAAAGATGACCGCATTGGCGTCCAAGGCTGCCATTTCGTCAAAAGTACTTGCGAGGAACTGAGCCAGCAACCCGCGCTGCTCGACGTGCGAACGCGGCAGTTCGATCCTACCTGACGCGAGGTACTTGGCTCCTTCATCAAATCGCATCCAAGGCGTTACGACACCTTCTGCGCTCTGATGCGCAAAGCGCACCCAGGCTTGGCCGCTAGCGCATTCCAATCGCGTGGCAACAAAGACTGACTGGGTGCGATCCCATTCGGTGCGGACGACAAGGGAACTCACTGCGCCGACCCAGCGTGGCGCGTCCGACGAATGTCCAAAGCAGGCCTCGCAGGCTTGCTTCAAGCCCCATACAGACCCTGCGTGACCAAAGACTAAGTCAAGCACCGCTGCTTGCAGACGCGGCAGGAACTTATCAAGTCTGCCTGGCTCGCTAGGCAGGAGGTATTGCACAGTGCAGCCTATGCTAGCAAGCGCCTTGCGCGCTGCTAACTTGTTGACATTGTCGTCTGGCCTCCTGCGGCCATCGCCGACATCGTAGAACATGGGCGCCTGAATAAGTATCATTGCCCGTTCCTGTATGCCGACAGCTTCTGCGAACTTAAGCCACTCGCGCATGCGAGCTTCGAAGCGCTGCTTTCGCGTGCTTTTTTCCTCCGGTAGGAGGCTCCTCGGTCCATGTGTGTTCGCTGGCAGACGCGCACTGATCACCTTCATGCGATCCCCAAGTATCGAACTGATCGTGGTCTTAATCCATTCCACGTCGTCGGTGGCGTGGCTGATTAGGCAGATCGTCTGCCTCGTCGCATCGGACGCATAGGCTGTGTCTCTCACCAGGGTCTGAATGGCGGCGACGACGCGGCTATGTTCGGGATCGGGGACGGGGGTGCCGGATTTGAACCAGCGGCTGGATGGCGAGGTCGTAGCGCTCTCGACAGCATCTTCGACGGAGGCATCGTCATCGTCCAACGAATGGCGCTCAAGCAATCGCGCCAAGGCAACTTCGGCTTTCAAGACGCTCAACGGTGGTGCCTTTACCGGCGCAGGCTTGCTGACCTTGAAGTCAGTGAAAGGGCGCAGACCAAGCAGCTGAAGTACCTTGGCAGCCTCGGCGAAGGCGTCGGCCTGATCAACCAAGGGGACACCGGCTTGCAAATCCGAACGATTGGCCTCGGCTACCTCCGCCTTGACCATGACAACCACACTGGCTCTGTCGTCGTTAGGGTAGCTAAGCACCCTGTCGTCTTGATAGTCGTGTGCGAGATTGAATGCGTACTCGTATTGCGGATAGCCAAGATCAGTCGTCCATTTGTCATTGCGTCTCATGACACTGAAACGGAAGGCATGATGCGGCCGGGCGACGTGGGGGAAGACAAATCCCCCGATCGTGGAACTTGCCGGATACCTGCTATTCAAGCTATCGGCCCAGCGTCGTCGCTTGAATTTCAGGTAAACCAGGGGCTTACTCGCACCGGGGAGCGTCTGCAAAGAAATTTCACACACCAAGCTGAAGTAGCCGCCTGCCGCGCTGTGGGGTCGTGTCATGATCTCGGCGCTGTTGCGTTCTGGGCTGCCAACTACGCGCACTACGGGACCGAGTCCGGGGAATATCTCCTTACCGGCCAGATAGGAGGCGAGAACGCCGGCCGTAACGTCGAACGGTGTAAGAGATCCCGGCTTGAGCGAGGCTCCCCAAGGGAACACCTGGACACGAGAAGGACTCAAACGAACAACCTTATCTTCTTGGCTCAGCTTGCGTAGTGCGGCGATTCCAACGGTGTAGGCGCCACGCCCTTCGCTGAAATGGGCGAGGGCTCCTTCCGACCAATGGGCAAAGGCGTCGCGTACCTTCTGCAAATGCTCGCGGGCATTGCCGCTTGTCAATAGCCCCCAAGGCTCGGGATCATTCGATGACTCGTAGAGCGAACGTAGTCCGATGTCGTCCTTCATCGAAGCCCAATCATCAATATTAAGCTGGAGTTGGGCGCGCAGGCTTGCGTACGGCAAGTGAATGAATGCCTCTTCGTCCTTCTCCCTGGCACGACTCGTTGCCTCGTCGCGAATTTGCTTGAGTATCCGCAGCGTGGCGGAAGTCCAACTGGTGGAAATGACATTCTGAACCAGCGGCGCAGCGTTCTCTTCAAACTCCAGCGCGAATGCCGCGTCACGAGCGATTGGCTTCATTAGGATTCCTCCGATTGGATAGGCGCATCTGCCGTCCAGAGTGGGTTATCCGCCCACTGCTCCTCTGCAGTCTCGTCCTGGGCCGACGATGCCGCTTTTAGGCCCACAATGCGCGACAACGGTTCGAGGAAAGCGCCATACAACGCACGGTAGAGGGCCGCTTCCCTGGGATCGTCGGATGAAACGCCGCGCTCAAGAATAAATCGAAGTTGCACGAGCATGCTGCTAGTCTCCGTGTCCTGCTCACCTCTGCTTGTGCGCTCAGCCCAGGCACGGTCAACGAAGAAGCATTGCACGGGGCAGCCGTTTCGCATGGCGCGTCCGATGGTCTGCAATAGGGTGACAGCGATGTTCGCAGTGAAGGGCTCGAACAATTTTCCGAGGGACCGTGCGTACAGCGGACGCCGCAGTAGCCGACCAATCTTTTGGTAGGCTTGTCGGCGAGCCCCAAGCAAGCGCTGCCCCAATTCGTCGAGCGACGTCGAGTCATCGTGGCGAAGATCGAAGTCCAGGGTGGCTCTTGCCGCCATGCTTACCGGCAGGCTCATGTCGTTAGGCGCTGGATGAGGGCGAGTCAGAAAGTACAAGGTTCCTATGACAGCGTCTCGCCTGCGTGGCCCCGATGTAAACACGACATTCGTTCCACGCCCCAAAGCCCCCGGTGGGAAGATCAGGACTTGCCAGCGATCATCGTCACCCAGACTTTCCACTCGAGATGACGTCACGTAACCCGCGGTGGACCCAAGGAGCGGCAGATCGTCGACTACGGCGACGACCTGGTCCCGCCAGGCGGGAAGGCGTTGATCGATGAACTGCTTTAGGCGTCGCGCCTGGTCGTAACTGTTCACAATCAAAGCCGCCTTGCGCGCTACGCCATCGCGGAGGTCGAACTGAGAGCAGTCGCGCGCAAGTTGGGAGCGGATAGGGCCGCCATCAAGCAGAGCGAATGCCATCTTCTCGAGATTGGCCATGCGGATTGCGTCGGATCGCTCACCACTGAAGCGCAGAAAACTCGTTTCTGTACCCTCGCCGTCGGAAATCGGTCTGAACTCGTAGTGCGAGCTCGGAGCGTTATCGCGCTCCGGCTTTAGACGCTGCAGCACATAGTGAGGCGGCACTGCAATATGATGCGCCGGGCTTGGTGGCATGAAGCTCGTTGCGCTGGCGAGCAATACGGCAGGACCGCCGGGCGCGCCGTCCTCGCGCTTCGCCCAGTCGTGAAGCCGGTACATGAGTAGACGAGGGGTCCCCGCGAAGACCACATACTGCAACTGCACATCAATCGCGTTGCTGAAGGTGTTGTGTTCCGACGGTGTGGAGAAGAAGCGCACGCCACTCAGGCTGCCGAGAATATTATCTGGCGACGCCATGATTAACGCCTTGGAGGCCAATTCGTCGACATGCACTGGCTCCAGCAGGCCCTGATCAATCATGTCGTTTAGTCGCGGCGACAGCCGACGGTAGCTCAGGATGGTGAACGTGACTGGCAACAAGAGTCCGACCAGTTGTTGCGCCTCAGCATCGCTCGAAGTTCGACGTACATCGCGCAGCAGTTCGGCGATTCGCTTGCTCAGACTACCAAGCTCCTGAAGACTCGACTCGGCGAGCCAGTCGGACATCAAGCGCCCCAGTTCGCTGTGCAGGCAGGATGCCGCCTCTGCCGTGATGCCAAAAGCGCCGGCTGTACGAGCAATCATATCCGCGGGCGGCGCCAAACTACCTGCTCGGGCTCCCCGCAGTTGGAACGCGCGGATTGCGGCCCCCTCCCACAGCTCGCAAAGCGCGTCCTTCGCTTGCGCTTGCGGGTCGGCTTCCAGAGTTTCCGCAAGGAGGCTAACACGCTTTGGCGATAGCCAGTCGCCAATAATTCGCAACGGCGACATCAATAAGCCATCGAATGCCTTACGCAAATCGTCGGTGAGACGCAGGACCGCGTGGGTCAGCGCCACGTTAAGCTTCTCGAATTCAGCAATCTCGATAGCCAACTGCGCGTACTCGATGCCGTGTAGCACGGCATTCTGGCCAGCTGCGATAGGCTGCAGCGTGCTGCGCTGCACCTGCCTATGGAATGATCGATCGTGGCCAGAAAGGCTGAGCTCGGCAATACCTCCTCGATCCAAGTCCTGTTGGGCGCGATCGGCCTCGTCGAAGACGACGACATCGAAGGAGCGCGCGATCAGCTCAAAGTATCGCTCGTCAAGTGCGGTCGTCTGACGCGGCACACGCGTATCCGCTGAGAGGATGTGTCCGAGCCAGACGTTTGCCTGCGGCAACTCGCGTGCGGCGCGAGAAAAACCGCACAATGACCAAATAGGGCACAGGCGCTTCTCTAGGTCCTCGGGTCGACCCTCGGTGCCATCGGATTCGCCGCCGCGCCGCTGTAGCACAGCGGCGCAGAAACTGTCGGCAATGCCAAAGGCCGCGCTTGGGGCCGAGGTCAGCGAAGGTAGTGCGCACACTCCTTCGAACAACTGCGCGCTTTCGGATGACTCGCCAAATCCTTTCAGCGGATCATCCGTGGCGAGGGACTCGGCCAGTTTGTGCGCATGCCGCAGCCGAGTTTCGCGCGACTGGCCGACCAACAGCCCCGCTTGCACGCCGTACCTGCGCAAGTCTTCCAGATACTGGCGACATACCTCAATGGAAGGAAAAAAAACCGCCGCTTTAATGCCACGAGAACCGAGATAGCGCAGAAGGCACATCAGAAGTGTTGTCTTTCCGGCTCCCGGTAGTCCGATCAAATGCCTCAGGCCATCAAGTTCAAGGTGATGTTCAATATTGAATTGGCCGTCATCATCGACGCTGTGAAGAGCTACCGCCTGCAATCGTTGCTGCCAGTTCCCGCGGCGCGGGATCTGCATGCGCTCGTCAATGGCGTCCATTTCGCTGGCTTCGTCAAGAAGGTCCGTCCACGCGATTGAGAGGCGCCGTTCAGGAAGTCGTCCGGTGTCGTGTGTGTTGGGCTTCGGCAAGCTCGAAGGTATCGACTTGATCGAATATCGACGTGACTCGCCTGCAAACTGAACATGAATCGAAACTGGCTTGTCCGTTTGGGCGATCGTCTGCCCATGCGTAGCTGGCGCATGGGGTTCTTTCAGAGCAGACAACGCGTCGCGAAGTTCAGGAGCGACGATGTCGAACAGCGGCCTAATGGTCAGGGTGCGCTCATCGATGCGAAACAGGCGCCGGTGCCCTGATGCGAGGGCCACGTCGTTGTAGCGCACAGCAGCTGCTTTGAGAGCCGCGACAGTTGACAGTCCGCCGCAGGCTCGACGCAAATTGTCTAACTCCACTTCGCGCGCACGCAGTAATGGAGTACGGGCGACGCTACGGAAGCCCATCAGTAAAGCAGGTGCATGATGCAGGGAGCTCACGCCAAGCTCATGAAAGAAGAAACCAGCCAGAAGATCTAGCCTATGCAGTCCGAGTGATTGGAGTCGGCTAACGATCATGTGCTGGCTCTTAGCTTTCGACGTAGAGCACTCACCGACGTGAATTCGATATCTTGTCGGTTACACTCCTGACGCAGGATTTCTAGATAGTTGGGAAATCGCGAAAGCGCCTGATCGTTGATGGCAACGTACTTCTTGATGAATAGGTCCAGTCCCCCAAGGCTGCGATTGAGTGTCTCAGCCAGCAGGAATGGGTTGGCATGACTCTTCACATCGATGCCAACTGTATCGTTGTCTAGGCTGATGTCACATTTGTCGCGGATAGGATAGAGGGTGGCACTTAATCCTGGTGGATCCGCGACGGCGGTGTCATAGAGGGCGATTTCGTCCTGACCAGGGCCACACCAATAGACCAGGATGTGCGGTTTGGCCACCAAACTTTCCTGAATAGAAGCCTGTCGGGCCGATCTGTGGAGCACGGGCGAATCAAAAGCCTTGCACTGGCGGACCGAACAACTCACGTGGCCTTCGACGACCGAGGCAAGCATCGGCGTCCTGCAGCTCGCACATTGCATTAGTGCCCCCCTAACCAGATGATGAGGCTGCACCGGCTCATAGCACGAGGCCAAAAACGGTGCTGCTAACTGCATGTTCCGTGCTTCCAGGAATCTGCGTTGCTCTGCAGCGGTTGTGACTGGGTGTCGGGTAATGAATTCACGCAGTAACGAATACGCTTCGCTACCGCGGGAGGCGAATTGATCGCAGGTGGAATTCAGTTGGGCAAATGCCTGCTGCTCCAGAAGGTCGAGCTCTGAGGAGATCTGCCGCGCGAGATCGATGCATTCGATCGTAGGCAACCGGCTCTGTGCGTCGAGCAGCCGAATTGCGTGAAAGCGGAAGTTGGGCGAATCGAATACTGGCAGCCCCCAGTCACGCTCGCGTAGCGTCTGGCGGCATTTCGCCACGAGTGTATGCGCACCATCAGCTTGCACCTGCAAGCCGAACATCACGTGCAGGCTGGCCAGCCGCGACATTGCCCCTCGCAACCAAGGGGACAGGGCGGCATCGTGAATAAGAGGTTGCCCGGCACGCGCACGGCGAAATTGGTCGACTAGACCGGCGGCCAACAAGGGGATAGCTTCATGCGCTAGTGCCAGAGCCTGAGCTTCATCGACGGTCGCGAGAGTCAAACTGTTGGGATTCGGGCTCGAGTCTGTAACGCGTTGCTCCAGCAGCGCAATGATCTCCGCCGGTGCCAGGGATTGAGTGCGTTTCGCAAGAGCCTTGCGAGTTTGCCCGAACTGCACCAGCACACAGGCAACAACCAGCTGCACGAGATGACGCCATTGATACCGCTTGCGTACGGCTGGAGAGATCAGACCGACAGTCCGATAATCGACCACCACGGACCGCGTTGGGGTACGCAGCGCTTGGCCCTGCCACGTCTTCTGATCCCGTAGCAGACTCGCGCCGGTCGCGGCGAGTTCATCGAGAGACCCTTCCCACGCGGAGAGCCTGTAAAGGGCCCGGATCAGAGTGGACATCAGAACATCTCATTCAGAATCATCCGAATGCCATTCTAATATCACAACACAGTGTCGAATCAGCCCCAATCGGGGGGCATCAAGCGCGCTGAAGTGCTCTACGAATAACTTTTAGATCAGTGTTATGTCCTGAGGCGGTGTCGTTCCCAGAGGAGGCATATGCAAACAAGAGCAGCACCAATGCATCAAGCCAGGAGCAACCCACAGCGAAAAGAACCGCAAGCGGCACTTATGTGACCGAAGCAACTCGACCTGCTCGGTCCAACGGCAAGCGCCTCGTCGACCTACTGCGCGCACCTCTTGGGTAAGGGCGGTAGCCGAAGCCTTACCTTGTAGGCAGTGCTTATATGACCGCCTTTCAGCGCTTCAGAAGTAGCGCGGATGCTTGACGTCGCTTGCTGCAATGGCATTGGTCAAGTCACAAGGCGTAGCCGTCCGCAAAGCGCGCGCGTCGTGCACTGCATGATGCCTTCCACCGTGTTCCTTGAAGTAGGCCTCCTGGGCGCTTCGGTCAATCAGGTGCCCTACAAGAACTCCTTTCCAACCCGGCGGGACATCCCCAAGAAGGTTGATCAACAAGTCCCAGTCGATGACGTTGTCCACACAGACGAAGCACTCTCCATGTTCGCTAATTTTCGTCCCCCAATCTAACAATGCGCTGCGCAGTCCATCGCTCGTGTAAATACTGTCCGAAAACCGCCCGAGTTGCGGTAGTACTGCTTCGCGAACAAACGAACTGCACGCCGATTCATCGAAGTCACACAACTCCCCATAAAACTCCTCACCGTTCTCAGCAACCAGAGCGATGCTAATCAACTCACAGTTGATCAAGTCGGTGAACTCTGTATCGACGAACATAAGCATGACCTTCCTCCATCTCTCGTGAGAATCGCTGCATCTATCTTGCAGGGAGACTCCTCTCTCGTCGCGTGAAATTTTCTACGTCACATTTCTCGATGGCGCCAGCACGTTTAGCGCTCTGCACCGTAATTGCATTGGCCTCAGCCCCATAATCGCGGCGATTATCGAGAGGACTGGGTCGGCCCATCGTCCCAATGAACAGTGTCTCGTGAACTCTCGTGCCACGACGACATTGTCTTCTTTATGGGAGCGATTATTGAGATTTACAAAAAACAAGACAACGGATTCATGGCTGGCGCGTTTTATCTCTAACGGGTTGATTGGAGATACGCGCCATGTCGAAGAAGCCGTTAGACGATGCAACGAAGAAGCGCTTGCGAGCTGGTCGGATGCTGTTGGCTGGCAAGCGACCAGCCGAGGTGGCATTGGCCGTGGCGGTAGCCCGACAAACGGTGTACACGTGGAAAGCTCTGCTCGATGAAGGCGGAATTGATGCGCTACGGGCTGTGCCAGGTCGAGGCCGCCCAGCCAAGCTCGAGCCGGAGCAATTGGCCGAATTGCGCGGGGCGTTGCTGCAAAGCCCGACTGCGCATGGCTTTGGTACCGAGCTATGGACACTCAAGCGCGTCGGTTCGCTCATCAAGCGGACGTATGGCGTCGAGTTCAGCCAAACGCAGATCTGGCGCATTCTTGGGGCGTTGGGTTTCAGCGCGCAAAAGCCAGATCGTCGCGCGATCGAGCGAGACGAAGACGCGGTGCGCCACTGGAAGCGCCACACCTGGCCTGCGCTTAAAAAAAAGCCCAGCGCGAAGGCCGATTGATTGTCTTTATCGACGAGACCGGCATCAGCGAGCGACCCACGCGTGTGCGCACCTGGGCGCCGAAGGGGAAAACACCCATCATCCAGTTTCACTTCAACTGGAACCATGTGTCGGCGATCGCCGGCCTCAGTCGCACCAACTATCTGTTTCGGCTGTACGAAGGCAGCGTCAAGAAAGAACAGGTGGTCGAGTTTCTTAAGGCGCTCAAAGCGCATCTGAAGCAGCCATTGCTGATCATCTGGGATGGGGCGAGGCCCCATCGCGCCGCAATGGTCCGCGAATATCTGGATTCTCTCGACGGACATATTCATATGACCTTCCTGCCACCGTACTGCCCTGAGCTCAACCCAGTTGAGTACCTGTGGGCATGGCTCAAGCGTCACGCGATTGCGAACTTCTGCCCCGACAACCTCAATGAGTTGCATACCGTCGCCCGCAACAAGCTCAAGAGCGCTCAACACCGGCCTTCGATCATCGCCGCGTGCTGGGTTCAGGCAACGTTGTGGTGATGTCATGATTTACGGAAAGATCAATAGGCCAAATGCAACACCAGCTAGCTGCTCTGGACGAATAATATCGCGCTCTACGTCCGCGATATGACCGCGCGCGACGGCAGCACTCTCGTGGCCAAAGCGCTCAGAGAATGTGCGATAGACAAAATCGTAGTGCCCGGTGAATTCGTTGCCAGTGTCATCGTTGGCGATTTCGAGTTCACCAACACGCCTTGCCCCTTCCGGCTCCCCATTCGGAATGATCTCAATGGTTATCTTCAACATGTGCGCCCCAAAGATTCGCGTCGGTAGAGAAAAGTTGCGCAGATACACCCACGCCCAATTCCGAAGTGCATCCTCTTCGATGCACCTACTTGCATGCTAAGCTGCGTAGCTTGCTTCGCAGCTCCTCCTGAACACCCGGAGAGGACAGGCCCATGTCCCCGTCTGTTTCCACGAGCCGATCGCGCATTCCTTCATCCCAACCATCCACATCGTCGTCCACAGCAAGCCAGCTCGCAGCCCTTGGGCCCGCTCGCGCAATATACCTTGCGATCTGTTCATATCGAGACATAGCGATAAACCAGGTTTCGTCCACCCGATGCGATCCTTCGCTGTGACGACGCATCCCCGAGTGCCACGTCCCACCGATCACTCGTGAGCTTAGTTCAGCAGACAGGTAATCACGTGCACGGCTAAAGCCCAGTACACGGACCCAGGACGTTGACAAGACGATGCGGAGATCGATATATGGCCGAATAATGTCCTCAAGAATTGGGGCCCACATGAAGAGCTCACCGTCCGCATGCAACTCCGGGCGCCCATTTACCAGGTAAGCCGCATCCGGGTGCAGCACGCCATCGTAGTCCAGAAACAGAATCATGACTTCACACCATCCACGTTGGCGCCTTCGTTCCGCTCATCACATCGCGAGCGTTCGCAACATAGGAAGACGTCACCTATCGCAATCGAGCACCTTGTTCGTTCTTCCATAACGATCGAACCAACCTGGTTCACCTATTTCGCAACTGAGGCACGCGCCACCACGTCACGGCGGAAGAAATATTGGCGACAATTACCTGATTGCGGTCCCGCAGCCGGGAGCAGCTGTTGCCGGAGTAAGACTCCCAGCGCCGCTCTGTGCGACATGCTCCATTGCTTCGCGATTTCAACTAGCGAGCAGTATTGGGATTTGAAGATCTGCACCGCACGCGATGTCACCAGCCTCTGTTTTCTCCCTCCAATTGTCACCGTTCTGCTCATCAAAAGGCCAGTATCCATCAGTTGGTAGACCACCTCCGACTTGAACCCGAGCTCCTTTGCCGCGGCGATAGCACTTATGCCAAGGCCTTCGCGCCGGCCGGCTTCCTGATGGATCGACTCGATATCGGCTCGTGCCACGCGAAGCGTCGCAAGGCTCCTGACAGTTGATTGCCAGCCGTAGTGACGAATTTCACCTATCTGAACGCGCCGAAGCAAATCGAGACCCATGCGATCATCGAGACGGAGATATCGAAGTGCATGCCCCACTGTAACCAGTTCAAGCTGGGGTGGCACGGTCCGTAGTGCGGGCTGCGCCGAAAACAGACGTAGCTCGGATCGCTCTATGTGCCACCTGCCGTCGGAGTAGGTTCCAGCCAGGAGACCTGCTTCAAGAAGCGCCCGAACACGACGTCGCCCCAATCCGAGAATTCTGGCGGCCGCACGCAAATCAACCTGCGCATGGAGACGTCTTTTCACAGTGGCGACATCCACTCGCTTGCAGTACGTGAACGGTCGACCATGCGGACTGCGGAGGGTTACAGCCGGTAACTCTCCAGCTGATGTCAGCGCGCGTACACGGTTGAAGCTAAGCCCGAGTGCGGCCAGCAACGCCTTTCCTGTGAGAATATCACCCGCTTCCATGGACCCTAGCCGCCGGTAGCGGCGATCCAGGCGGCCGCGCCAGACCTCCAGCACGTACGTCCGAAGTTCATTTCGAAGGAATTCGAACGCTGTGTCGGAAAGCACCCTCGAGTACAGAATCCTGTAAATCAATCCCATGGCTTGACACAGACTGGATGCCTCGGCATGTTCTTCAACGTTTCGCTGTAGGACACCCCGAAAGCGGACGGGCCAATCGTCCAAAAGGTTAGCGGCCGCTTCGACGTATGATCTCGCCCTTGCCACGTCATGTAAGCCAGGAACTGCGCCAGTTCTACTCTTAGGCCGCGCCTCGACAATTGGACCGAGCGCAAACAGTAGTGTTGTTAGCTCGTAGCTTCCCAACGTTGAAATGGAAGAACTGCGCACGTCAGACAGCCTCTCTTGCGATGTATCGCACGAAGGAAGAAGTCTAGCCGCAACCTCGCACGTCCAATCGCTCGCGGCCCCCGACGCCATGTCGCCGAAGTTGCGTCCGCACCTACATCTGCCGAATTGGCCAGAGAGCCACGTGAGCGGAGTTTGGCATTCGTCGCACCTATCTCGCAATTCCACTTGGTGCTTGGGACACGCCACAGCGAACGCTGTGCTCCAAGCAGCTTTGATGTATGCCTCATTCTTGAAGCAGTGTGGGCAGACGCGTATTCGTGTAAGGACTGTGCCACGCCGAATACAGTGATCAGTCCCCTTCCAACGATCCTCTACCCATTTTGGCCAAGGGGGCAGCAGCTGCTGCAGTATCGTTTTTCCGACTCCCAACCTTTCAGCCAGCTCGGAAAGGGGGATTCGGAAGCCTCGCAGGCTAAACAGGTCTGACGCTAAACGATGGCCATTTGAGTGTGCCACTCTTGCAAGGTACCCTAGCCCGCACTCGTCCAATTGGGGATGCGGACGAATCAGAGGAGTGCTGATCATAGGGAAGCCTCCTGCGCAACAGCGTCGCACCGCTCAAGAGTCACTAGCACATCGGAAATGGACTTTGCGTCCTGAACACAGAACGCGCCAAGTTTTCCTCTCAGTATGGCCTCTAGCGCTTCAGCAACTACCACCCGATTTCGAGCTTGCGCATCGATCCTGGCTCTGTAGATGCGACTCCGTCGTCGGCCTTTAATAGCCCGCACGGAGTTCTCTACCATATGGCATAGAGGCGTCCATTCCACCGCGTCATCTGGTGCCAGTCTTCGACACCGATCGTATATGGCCCGATGGAGCTCATCGCAGGATC
Source organism: Cupriavidus sp. FW305-26 (assembly GCF_058787975.1). Lineage (NCBI taxonomy): Bacteria > Pseudomonadati > Pseudomonadota > Betaproteobacteria > Burkholderiales > Burkholderiaceae > Cupriavidus > Cupriavidus sp. FW305-26. Next base: position 3,789 of record NZ_JBYTAH010000068.1, on the reverse strand, counting down.
TCAGGCTAACCAGTTTCAGCGGCCGTGGTCCGCTGCTACCTTGATGTGCCCTTAGCTCTATACACCGCGGCTGAACCTTCGCGATATGCATTAGATTAAACAGAGCATTGACGCTTACCCCAAGGCCATCAGCAGCTTGCTCACATGGAATGTATCCACGAGCCATTCCTGTCAATTCCTTTGCCAAATCGCATTCCAACGCAAGATGCCGGTTCGGCAGTTGAATGACAGGCAGCCCCAATGCGACTGCCGCGGCTTCAGTCCCTTGAACTGTCCAGCCTAATTCTTCGGCTATAGCTTCGCCCCGTATGAGTGCTCGACTCACATAGCTGTAAGTCCCGATACCTGGGTTTATGTATAGCTCCCCGGCACCAACAGAGCGACGCGGGGACACTCGACGTGCGTCGAAAAAGCATTCAATCTGAGTGGCTACTTCCGAACAGTGTTTCCTACTTATGAACTTAGCGAATCCCAAGCGTCCTGCGAGGAGATATCGTCGGTCCACCACCTGAAACGCTCCGCTTCCGCGCCGCTGCAGCACCCGAGACAGCAGCGTCTGGAACTGTGAAGGCCACGAAACGAGTGCTTGGCGCGCGACTAGGTGCGCGTCGGGAAATTTCATCGACTCGGTGAGAGTCTGAAGCCAAAAAACTAGTTCCGTGGCTTCCGGAACGGTTAACATTTGCATCCACGGCGCAAGAATTTGCCAGTGACTGTGGACAGCTCGCTGAAGCGCCCCGTTTTCATCATGACGAGAAAGAACCAGCTCCCACGTAGCCCATGCCGCCGGCACCGGCTGCTCCCCCGCATTCGTGGCAAGAGATGCACCACAGTCGCACTTGCACCGCATCAAGCTATCGGCATTTGTCGGCGTCCTGCAAACTTGGCAAGCACTGCGAAGTCGAATCAAGTGGATGGGACAGGCCAAAACTTGAGCGTAGTCCGTGTACCACATCTGGTAGCCCAGCTCTCTCGCACAGCGCGAACAGTACTTGTGCTCCGAGGAACAGATTCGTCCCATCTTTTGAAGAATCGAACCCGCGCCAGCAAACGACCTCTCCAACACATTGCATTCATCCTTTCGCCCTATGCCGCGCAGCCAGCATTCGTACCAGGTTCGCGATTTACCTCTTAAGCGGATGTAATGTCCATTCTCCACGTAGAGCCGATGGACATATCCTCTTACGCTCTCAGCAGTACGAGGCCTTGGTCTCACAAGGAACTGGGAAAGAGGAATTGTCATAGCACCGCCTCCTCGCTGCGGTGGGAGCTGCGAAGCCGCCGAACTGTATGGAACACGTCTGCAAACGGCTCACCTTTCTTGCTGAGCCGCCGGGCACTAAACTTTGGCGAGAAAGGGTTTAGCGCATCGACTCCATTTCTCCAGATCACACTTGTGAAAGCCTGCCCCAGGACCTCCAAGTCAATTGCCGATCGATCTGTCGAGTATGTAATAATCATGGCCCGCAACAACAAACTCACTAGGTAGCCGATTCGTCCGTCCGTTGCGCAGTAGATTCTCTCGATGGTACTTATGTCATCTATGTCAATTTTCGATCGTATGCGCATGGCACTGAGGAGCTCCGCGACGACACCGACGAAAGCGGCCGCCTGGACATCATCCTCATCAATCACCATCCTATCTAGACTCAGGGCAGCGCTGAACCTCCGTCGCAGCTGATCGTTGGCATCGAGCAAGATCTCCGCTCGAGGAAGGCCTGCCATAATGAAAGGGATCGAGACTGCTTCTTCCAGATTCTTTATCCAATCTGCGACTTTGGCGATCGTGGGATACTGCCCTCGGTCGTGGACATGCTGCAACTCATCGATGATGATCATCTGAACACCACACTTTTTAATGAGTTGGATCAGGCGGCCGGTCTTCTCGTTATGATTGCCTTTATAGGGCACCGGATCGCCTATCTTCACCAACAGCGCCTCGGCAAGAGAGGACACTGTTGCCAGCGGTGGAACTCTGATGTAGAGGACTGGCACGACTGTCCGCTCAGGCTCTTCAAAGCGAGGGTGCTCGCTACGGATCATTTTGCATAGCGTAGACTTACCACAGCCCGACTGCCCGAGCACCAGGTAATTTTGAACAATGCCAGTTTCGCGAGATAGGGTAAATGCAGTCTTGATGTCACCATAGGCATTATTGAACAGTGGGAACATAATTGTGTGTCGTTTGAACGCAGTGAGTGCATCACGCTGTGTTGTGGTTAGATGCTCGAGCATGTCTATCCCCTCAGTTCCAATTGCGCTGAACGACGGTAAAGGTCGGAATTTCCACTGCGAATTTAGATTTTTTTGACAAACTCCTCGCGTCATCGACTTGCGCCGCAGAGGTCTGGACGGAGTTGGTAACTGGCGGAGTGCCTTTGGGCCGTTCAGTGCTAATCCCCATCGCTTTAGCAGCGCGCTTTCGATCTCGTAGGCGTTTGCCCGTAAATTGGGCTCGAATCGCAGCAGCCAGATCAATCTTTGCCTGCATCAGAGCTTTGAGATCGGTCTCATCTTGGCCCTTCTTGACCACGATATCCTGAAGCAACTTGTGCTGCGTAAGCGTAAGTTCCGCGGCGTAATCCAAATCCGTCGCGTGCGCCACTACGGGATCTTGCGAGTCGGGCGACCAAACGTGAACGCTTCCGAGATTTTCCGGATCGTATGTCACGCGAACTTTGACACCCTCCCCATAGGCCCGCAGAATTGGCTGCAATGCATCGCTTGCGTAGTAGAGGTTGTGCAAACGAATACCATCATGGCGCAAGCTCCGAGTTGTCGATATTCCAAGATCGTCGACAAGCTTACTCATCGAGTCGGGAAGGTAAGGCGGATTGACTTTTGCCGATTCGGACCAACGAGCGAATGGCGTAGTCTTGATGCCCTTGTGATAAGTCTGGGCGTACACATCAAGCAGCCACTTTTCGAATACATGCTGAAATTCCGACATCGTCATGACAGCGTGTTTCAATGGGTCATAGTCGCCTCGATCGGTCCACTTCGCGAGACTGGTTCCCGGAAGCTTGTGAACAAAGTTGTAGTTCAATGTTTTCAGATACCGCTCGATGACTCCTTTGAAGCGAGGCTGGCGCGCTGGACAGAAGTGAAGTTGGATGTTCAGCAGAAAGCAGGCCACCTCCACGGAGGAACCGTGGAACTCCAACCCGTTGTCGGTGACGAGCTCATCCATCAACCCGTAGCAAGGCCACTTATGGTGGATCTTGAGTCCCGCCACGGCCTCCGCAACCGGTGTTTTCGGGAGAATTGCGTGTCGGAGAGCTCGGATGACGGCGTTCATCGATGTGCCTCCGAAGCTGAGATAGTAGCCAAGCGGCATCCGGCTGAAATGATCAATCAGCAAGGTGAGCGTCGGACGTCCGCAGGGGATATAGCTTTCGTCCTTGACCAGGAAGAAGTCTAGTGGTGTGTGATCTATCTCCACGCGCTCGAGTATGCGTGTTGTTTTCACGCCGACCCTCGTGATCTTGAACCTCCGCTTTGCAGCTCCCTCCCCCTCCTTGAAGATCGCAACGTCATACTCTTCGACACGTTCCAGAAGCCGGTACAGTGTGCGCAGCTTGGGCATTTGGAGCTGCTCACCCAGCGGACGAGAGCGATTTTCGCGGTCGAGAAGCATCTGCAACTGCGTTTGTGCATCTTGTACGGTCCACCCCTTCGAAACCGTGGAGACGTCAACTAACGCCTGCATGAATGGGGTTACCCCGTTTTCTCGGACAGATCTGCATTGGATTTTATGTCTATGGGTTTTCTCCTTGTGATGGGGCGGTG